>CAMTOL010000214.1 GCA_947074135.1 uncultured Rikenellaceae bacterium | reverse complement strand
TTTATTATTTATGGAGTTTTATTTATATTTTACTTGTCGAAATATGTAGAGGACATTGTGCTTTTTGTGGTAAATTACTGCAACTCCTAATGTTACCTCGTCTTATTTTTGTTGGGATTGTTGTTGTGATTAGCATATTGTCTATCATCTTCTTTCCTAGTTTGACTCTCAAATGGTTGATAATATTGACCGTCAATATTTTGACAATGGCCATCTCAATTCCAAAGAAACTATATTCTTGGCAATTAGTATCTGCTTTAGCTAGTTTGCCTAAAACATTTATAAGTATGTTTGGAAATTTATTTATGCTCCGCGGAGCAAAAAAAAAGTTTATTCATACTACTCACGGGATTGATAATAGTAAAAAATAATGAATTTTTCAGGTTTTTGGAGAGATAGCTCCGACTTTAAAGTAAGTTTCTATGGTAAAATCTATAACAAGACTGTTATAGGTTTTGATAACCAAATCAACGATGAACAACTAATCGAAACGCTCTATAAGAGGGGTGGTTGTGATGCTTTGGCGGTGCTTGATGGTGCATTTCTGATAATCATTAAGGCAGATGCAAAAGTTTATATCATCAGAGATAGACACGGCATAGGAACACAAGTATATTATAATGATAGATGTTATGCTTCCTCATTGGCAAGATTGCAGGAGATTGATGAAGATGCATCTAGTGCTAATAAAGAGGCGTTGGCGCAATTTCTAATCAAAGGTTATATTTCGGAAGGAAGTTCGTCAGTGAGTGGAGTTCGAAAACTAGGAGCTGCAAAGATGCTATGTTTTAACAACGGACATTTTAGTGTTGTAGATATGTATAGTAAACCCTCTGTGCAGAAATATAGCGGTATAAAAGATGTTAACGAGGCAACTAGTATTTACAAAGAATTACATAGTGAGGCAATTAAGCGTAGAGTTGATGGTTGCAAAACTACTGCGTTGTTGTTGAGTGGTGGATATGACTCAGGTAGTAATCTTGCATCGCTGAGAGAAAACTTTTCGGGCGATATTTTTAGCTATACCGTTGGTTTTAAAGGTGATGCCTGGAGCGAAATGCCATTGGCTAAAATAATGTCAGACCATTTCTCTACAATTCATCACCAGTATGAGATTGATGGGAGTGAAATAGAGAATCTCCCTACAATAGTTAGTGCGCTTGGAGATCCTTTTGTCGAGGGAGGTGTTATGGTGAATTTTGCTGCTATGCGTATGATTGGTGATAATAAACCTGACGTTATACTGGGGGGAGATGGTAGTGACCAATATTTTGGAACAACAGCTCGTGAGGTTGCTCTTCATTATCTTATATCGCGCTCTAGTATGATGCCATTAGTTCGGTTAGCTTTTAAATCGCTGAGCAATGAACGTGTTGATGCTAATGATAAACTCTATAAAGTTAGATTTCATTTAGATAAGATTATAAATATTCTAGATGGAGATTTGTTCGGTTTTCAGCCCTTTATGATGAAAAAGATGTTGCTTGATGGATACTCTTCTAATGTAGAACGAGAGAAACGAAATCTTAAGAGCTTTGACACGCTCTATGAACAACATCGTATGGTTGGCGATATAGAAAAGATTATCAATCAGGTTATTCTTTTTAAAGCATCACGAATGGCAGAGCTATTTGGCAATAATATGGTTTTTCCATATATGGATAAAGAGTTGTATGACTTTCTGGCAGCAGTTCCGGTGGACTTTAAATGTAAGAATGAAGGCGTATTTAAAACAGCCAAAAGCGGAGCTGTGTCGAAGTTTCTATTGAAAAATGCTTATAAACCTCTTCTTCCTAGAGAGATAACAGAGCGAAAAAAACAGGGTGGGTTTGCGCCAATGCCAATATTTTTTGCGGATAAGACAAGACGAAATAGAATTAATGACTTTTTGCTCGATTCAGCTGTGTGTAAAGAGTTTTTAAATCAAGACTACGTTAAGAGATTTGTTGACGGATATCAGAAAGAGTGTTTGGTAGATAATCGTTGGTTCTGGTATAGACAAAACAGAGCGATACAGTACTTTAATTTGGTTACTTTAGCTCTTTGGTGGGAGATTTTTGTTGAAAAACGCAAAATAGATAAATTATAAAACTTATATGTCTTTAAAAGAAGTAGCAGCAAAGAGTGTGTTTTGGAGTATGACCGATAGGTTTGCTTCGCAAGGCATTCAATTCATAGTGACCCTAGTTATTGCCCGAATCCTAACACCTGAAGATTTCGGTCTTATAGCTATGCTCTCTATCTTTATTGCTATTGCTCAAACCGTTGTAGATAGTGGTTTTGCTAATGCGTTGATACAAAAAAAAGAGAGAACTGAACGTGATTTTAGTACGGTTTTCTGTTTTAATCTAGCTGTTTCGATTGCACTTTATGGAGTCTTGTTTGTAGTAGCTCCATTGATAGCCGATTTTTACAATGAGCCACAGCTTGATGGCATTGTTAAAGTGCTTAATATAAGCCTAATAATTAATGCTCTGTCAATCACTCAACAAGCGAGATTAACGATAGATCTAAATTTTAGAAAATTAGCAATAGTAACTCTGGTTTCCGTTGTTATTAGTGGAGCAACTGCTATCTATATTGCCCTAAAAGGTGGAGGAGTCTGGGCGTTAGTTGTACAGGTATTAACAGCTAGTACAGTTAAAACTCTACTTTTGTGGTTGGTTTCAAGGCAAAAAATGTTGCTTGTATTCGATAAAGTTTCGTTTAAGTCACTCTTCTCGTTTGGCTCAAAGTTGTTGCTATCCTCGCTCCTACATACACTCTATACAAATACGTATTCACTAGTGATAGGCAAAAAGTTTGCAAGTGCTGAACTTGGATTTTTTAATAGAGCCTCAGTTATCGCTCAATTCCCCTCAACAAACTTTACGAACGTTATTGTCCGAGCCATTTATCCAATTCAGTGCAGAATGCAAGATGATTTGGAACGACTCTCTGCTAGTTTTATAAAGTATCTTAGAATGAGCTGTTTTGTGATGTTTCCTGTGATGGCGTATATGGTGGTTGCAGCAGAACCTTTGGTAAGAGTGGTTCTGACCGATGAGTGGATTGATATTGTGCCAATGTTAAGAGTGTTGTGTATTGCTTATATGTGGGATCCTGTTATGAAAATTAATCATAATATACTGAATGTTAGAGGTCGGACAGACTATTTTCTTAAAGCTGAAATATGGAAGAAAACAATGGCCTTTACAATTCTCTTTGTTTCAATTCCATTTGGTGTCGAGGTAATGTGTTGGGGGTTAGTGTTATATGCTTTCTTTGATATGCTTATTATATCGATCTATACTAAGAAAATTATACCAGTGTCAATATCTACGCAAATAAAAAACATTGTTCCTATTTTCCTGCTTACGCTCTTGACAGCTGCCATTGCAGACGTGCCTATGCTCTTTAATATTAATGACTATTTAAAGATTCTTCTTTCATTGTTTTTGTCCGTTGGATTCTATTTTGGAGTGGCTAAAATAATGAAATTAAGTGAATATAATGACCTATTTAATATGATAAAATCACTAAAATGAAAAAAACAGTTCTTTTGGTTGACGACAAACCTACCATTGCAAAAATTATCTCTTTTTACCTCTCTTCAGCACGTGATATTGTTTATACTGTGAATCCTATTGATGCGTTTATTTGTATTGATGTATATGGTAATCCAGTCTTGTTTATAGTTGTCTTCACTT
>CAMTOL010000213.1 GCA_947074135.1 uncultured Rikenellaceae bacterium | reverse complement strand
TCGCATTATTGGGCCCTCCCCACCAATGCTAACACTTCAACAGTTAACACTCCAAGAAAAGCACCTCGAAAGGTGTAAGTGCTGTTTGTGAGTATACTAAGGTACGGGCACCGATATTATAAAAGTGAATTTCGCAAAGTAATTCCCACCCAACCATTCAATTGATAGTTGACAATTCACAATTGACAATTATCTGTTTAATTTACTAGTAATCACCGGTTATTGATCACTAGATTTCCTCAAGAGCACGTCTGACCGATGCAGCAATTTGGTCAATCTCCTGTCTTTCAGCCGAGTAAGTCTGTCTTAACTTCGACTCTTCATTATCAATCGAAACAAGTAGCGCCGCCATAGCTAAGTGATCGTACGACGTACAGTCGTATTTGCGGCTAAGTTCATCAATTTTCTCGTTCAACCGTTTAGCAGCTCTACGCATCACTTCTTCATCTTCAGAAGCAATTTCGAGATAATATTTTCTCTCTGCAATCGAAACACTATACGTTTTGGGCATCTGTTGTGGTAAAACTAAAATTAATCTCCTCTTTACTACTTATTATTCATTGCTATACACTTATCGATATCACGTATCAATCTCGAAATCCTAAGTTTAGCCGCTTTTGCTCCACCCGCAACCTCTGTTATAGAGTTTTTGAGCAGGGCAGAGGTAAGTTGTTCTTGCAACTCTTTGCTTTTTCTTTCTGCATTTTCAGCTCTTGATTCAGCAGCTACAGCACGAGCACCTAGGAGTCGGTTTTGTTCTTTAAGTTTTTCAACCTGAACAACTAACCTCTCAACACTTTGTTTTAATATCGAAACGCTATCCATTGTATTATCTCCATTCAAAGAGCAAAGATACTATTTTCTACTTAATATTACAATTTATTAGCTCTCTATTTTCACGAAATTCGATTTACTTCAAATTACGAGCCATTGCAACCATAACTGAGGCTCCAAGTTCCAATGAGCGTTCATCTGGACAGAAATCGCCTGTATGCAATCTAGTCGAGTTTTCGCTCTCATTTCCGACTCCCATTCTAAGAAATAGAGTTCGGTAGTGTTTGCCATAAAAGCCAAAATCTTCGGCTGTCATTCGTTTTGGTATTTCGATTAACGAAATCTGGTTTAGTTTCTGTTCAAAAATCTTTTGAGCTTGGTTCGACAACTCTTCGTTATTATATACCGAGGGGTATCCATCTTTAATTTCGATATCAATTTCGAGTTCGTGTTTCGATGCTACATCGGTTGCTATCTTTTGTAGTTCTATTTTACACTCACCTCTCCACTGCTCTGAGAAAGTACGAAAAGTACCTTCAATATAGACTTCGTCAGGAATTACATTTGTTGCACCATCGGCAATAATTCGACCAAAGGCAAGTATGTGAGGTGTATCGTTAGTTGGGGTAAGATTATGTACTCTTTCGAGCAGTTCGACAGCAGCCCAGACTGGGTTTTTGAGTAGTGCTGGTTGGGCTGCGTGACCACCTTTGCCATTAATCTTAATATGAAGTTCGTCAGTCGATGCCATAAACTCGCCTTGACGAATTCCAAAGGTTCCTGTTGGCAGTTCGGGAGAGCAGTGTTGTCCCATAAAGGCTACAATATTATATCCATCAAAGACTCCCTCTGCGAGCACCTTAGTAGCTCCGCCGGGGTGCATCTCTTCGCCTGGTTGGAATAGTCCTAACACTGTTCTGTTTTGCGGAGGATTTTTCGAAAGCTCTTCGAGAGCTCCGAGCAGGGCTGCGGTATGCATATCGTGTCCACAGGCGTGCATAACTCCTTCATTGAGCGAGCGAAAATCAATTTTTGCACTCTCCTTAATTGGGAGCGCATCAATATCGGCACGAAGCACAACGGTATTTTGTGGATTATTACCAATTTCAGCCAACACTCCAGTACCTGCAACTTTTTGGTGCTTAATTCCTAGTTCGGTCAGTACATTGCAGATATATTCTTGAGTTCTGAACTCTTCGAACGAGAGTTCAGCGTTTTGGTGTAACCACCTTCTGTGTTCTATTATTTTATTCATCTTTGTTAATTAATCACTAAAAAGAGCGAGGCAATAGCACAGGCGGCGTAAACGACACTAGCAATGCCATTGACAGTACCAAATGCCAGATTAACTCGGCTCAAATCTGCAGGTTTGACTATTAAATGTTGATAGGTTAGCAGTGACACGAAAATAGTAGTTCCACCCCAATACAACCAAACATTCACAACCGGCAACAAAAAACCTAGCGCAACAACTATCGACGCTGTAACAAAATGGAGTGCCGAACTTACTATCAAAGCCTTTTTTGCTCCCAACTTCGATGGAATGGAGAACAACCCTGCACTACGGTCAAACTCCTCATCTTGCAACGCAAAAATAATATCAAATCCGGCTACCCAACTGAGCACCATAAGTCCTAACAACAGTATAGTAGCACTTAAATATCCAGTCGTTGCAAGAAATGCGCCAATCGGGGCAATCGAAAGCGCAAGACCAAGTACTAAGTGCGCCCACGACGTAAATCGTTTAGTATAGCTATAACCAAGTATCACACTAAGTGCAATTGGCGATAAAAGTAAGCAGGGTATATTAATTGTAATGGTGGTCAAGACAAATAGAAGTGAGCAGATAGCAGTAAACCACGTTGCGGCTTTGGTCGAAATTTCTCCTGCAGGGATTTCGCGACTAGCAGTTCGGGGGTTTTGAGCATCATACTCGCGGTCAACTACTCGATTGAACGCCATAGCTGCCGAACGTGCAAAAACCATACATACAACAACTTGAACCAACACCACCCAATCGAAACCAAGCAGTGCAACACCAATTGAGTAACCTAGTAGTGCAAATGGCAGAGCAAAAATTGTATGACTAAACTTTATAAGACGAGCAAATTTTGTAATCATTATGTACTAAACGTCTTTTTCTACATTAAAAGTACGTAAAAAATATATTTAACGTTACTGATATATTAAGAATAAAAAAAACAACTATGAAAATAAATAGCACATAAACATACTGATAATAACTTTTCAATCGAATTCTCATCTATGAATTATGAAAATCTTCATAAAATTCAATAAGTATATCGTCTGTCGAATAGTGACGAATGGATAAATATTGAAGGTAACAGGATCTATTTCAATAAACTCCCGTCAGGAAAATATAATTTGCAGGTTAAAGTTCTTGAAACAAATAGTAATATAGAAAACAAACCTTCATATTTTAATATAAATGTGGAACCTCCATTATGGAGATCTTCAAAAGCCTTTTTATTATATGTGTTTATTTTGATTGTGATGATTATTTTAATCATTATAATAGTCAAAAGGTATCATAAGAAAAATCTGGAAAAGCAAAAATTAGAGATGGAATTCAACAGGGAACGTGAGATGAATGAGTCTAAGATGAAGTTCTTTACAAACGTAAGTCATGATTTGAAAACTCCATTATCTCTTATTATAAGTCCTGTTGAACGACTTATTTCAGAGAAGTCACATTCAAAAAAAGATGATCTTAAACTTATTCACAGAAATGCTATAATATTAATGGATGAGATTAATCAATTGCTGGATTTTCGGAAAATGAATCAGAATAAAATCTCATTTAATCTTTCCTTTACTAATTTCGCTGTTTTCTTACGTGCACTCTGTCCTTCATATACTGATATGAGCTCTATATCTAACGGTCTTACACTAGAGACTTGTATATAA
>CAMTOL010000212.1 GCA_947074135.1 uncultured Rikenellaceae bacterium | reverse complement strand
AAAAATGGGAGCGATTATTCAATAACTCCCATTTTAAAATATATTACTTCATACTCCTTATAAGCTAAATCTATAGAGAGTACTGTTCGGCAAATCTGGAATGTAAATCATACCATCAAAGATACAGATATCTGCAGGACCTCCAAATGGAACTCCAAAATCAATCTTACGAACTGGTGTTTCTCCATTTAAGTCGTAGCGATAGATTGTTCCGTGATCCTCATCGCCCGTCCAACTCGAAAAATAGAGAGTATTTCCATCATCAGTTATTGCGATGCCGTCATATTGACCCGGTTTTAGATTAGGTATAAGAGGTTTAATTTCAAACTTACCTTTACCTCCAATAATATCGCAATAATAGATAATATTTGCTGCTGTTGGGTTGCCATTTGGGTCGTATGACGCACAATATATAAATCCATTGCTAACTACAATACCATTTGCGCCTGGAACATTGCCCATAAGTGCTGGTTTGCCTACATTGTTGATGTCGGTTGCATCTAGACCGTAAATATTTCCTGTGTTTGTAACAGTTACAAGTATAATGTCGCCAACAACTGCAATGTCGTTAACAAAGAGTTCTCCTTCAGGAAATTCGATAACTCTTGGACGTTGTTCTTTGAGCTTTTTGAGGTTATAAATTACAACCTTTCCTACATCGGCGATAAATAGATGATTCTGGTGTACTGCCATACCTTTAGGTGCCGATAAATAACCATCTGATGCAATGAACATCTTTACATTATTGCCTGAAACAGAAACAATATATCCTTTGCCCTCTGTGTTGAGTGGATCGAGGTTTGCAGTACCAAAGTTTGACGCAAGAACCATATTTTTATAGACTGTCAATCCTTCGTTAAATCTAAAACCTCCAGTTAGTTCTGGTTTTAGATTACTTTGCGCATTGGCAACAAAGAGTGTACACAGTAAAAGAGCAGTAATTGAAATTATTTGTTTCATTAGAAATTTTAGTGTTATGTTATATCAAAGGTAGTAAATAATTATCTATTTTTTATCTAACTTCTCTTTAATTCTCTCAATTATGTATTTGTTGTGAGCCGCAACAACAGCGTCAGAGTTTTGTGATGCTGCCAATCGAGATTGAATCGAACGTAGTTCATTGATAATAACAGCAGGAACATCGCTATTGACAAAGTTACCTTGTTGATTGGCAACTGGTACAAGTGCAAGAAGAATGTCAACATAATTTTTCTGCATAACACGACCAATAACGTTTGGAGTTGCACCAAAGATAGCTTTATTGAGGTCAGCAAAATAGTTCGAAATTGTGTAACTTGCCGCCTTGCCATTAATAGCTTCGCCATTTATAAGGTTTGTCATAATTCGCTCATTAACAATCTTTCGAAGGTTAGCTGCGTAAATAGTGTTTGCTAGAGTTACTGTATTTAGTCCTGTGCGTTGGAAAATCTCTTTATCGAACAACCACGTAGGTGCAGTAAAGAAGTTTTTGTTCAACCACGCCATAGCCTCTTTTTGCTTTGCTGGTTCAACATAAGAGTAAACATCAGCTCCTTGTTCAACTGTGCGAGGATTTTCGTAAATACCTCCAATCCACTTAGCAACGTGACCTACATAGCGGCTATATTGTGTAACAACTTGCTCGTGCATAGCGGCAAGTTCGCTATAACCTGCATTAGGCTCTTTTGTCCACTGAGGAATACCTGAAATAACTCGTTTTAGGTTTTTGATGCCTAGTTCATTAGCCTTCATTTGGTTGTCGCCTAGGTCTTCAGATTGCGAACGAGGGTCGTTCGGATTTTGTTCGTGACCAAACCACAAACGAGGATTTTTCTGCGCTTCAATTATCCATTCGTTAAGTTTTGTAGCTTCAGCCTCAGGAGTTTTAAGGTCTAAGAAGCGGCGATATCCCCATTCTATTGCCCATTCGTCATAATCTTGTATTCTAGGGTATTGAAGTTCTGGTTTAATGCCATCTTCAGGTTGAACCACATAGTTGAAGCGGGAGTAGTCCATAATCGAAGGTGTGTGACCGTACTTTTCGATAAACGATGCACTTCGAAGACTATCAACAGGTGTTAAAGAGGTCGAGCCAAAGTTGTGGCGAAGTCCTAGTGTGTGCCCCACCTCGTGTGAACTAACAAAACGAACCAACTCGCCCATTAACTCTTCGGGGAATGTCAATTGTTGCGCTCTAGGGTCGTTAGGACCAACTTGAATCATATACCAATTACGCAGCAATAGCATCACATTGTGATACCAGTTGATATGACTTTCGAGGATTTGACCTGTACGTGGGTCGTGAACGTGAGGTCCGCTAGCATTTGGAATAGTCGATGGTTTATATACAATTGCTGAGTGGCGAGCATCTTCAAGACTCCAAGTCGAATCACCAACTGGTGCTTCGAGCCCCATAATAGCATTTTTAAAACCTGCTTTGCGGAATACAGGTTCCCAATCGTTAACACCCTGAATAAGGTAAGGTACCCAAGCCTTAGGAGTTGAAGGGTCGATATAGAAAACGATTGGTTCGGCTGGTTCTACCAGTTCGCCACGTTTGTAGGCTGCCTCATCGCTAGGTTTTGGCTCCAATCTCCAACGAGTTATCAACGATAGGTTTTTAATGCCTTGAGGATTTTTATCAAAATCGACATAACGTTCAGTAAAATAACCCACTCTATTGTCTGCATAACGAGGTTGCATTGGTACTTCGGGCAGAGCAACTATAGAGGTATTGAGTTCAAATGTTACCGGACGAGGCGACCCCGGACGTGCGCCTGGACGAGTCGATTGAGGTGTGTTGTTGTAAGTCTTAACCGTCTTGATTTCGGTGTTAATAGGGAACGATTTGACGCCTGCAATGTATGAGCGGTCTTTCTGATAACTACTTATGTTGAGTGCATTCTTGACACGACCATTGAGCGATGTCAAATCATTATCGCCAACCAAAAAGTCTGTAACATCTATCAATAGTGTATCTTTGACCTTGTTAGCTCCCTTAATCTCGAAAGCGGCGACAAGAGGCTGAAAGTTTGACTTCATCACATTGTCGTACATATCTCCCGTTGTGTCACGAGGAAGTTCACGAGTTAGAATTGATTGGAGGAACACTGTTTTGTCGTCTGGCGAGAGCGCAAAGCGAATCATCTGTTCGCCAACCATATCACCAGCATAGCCGGTAAAACCGCTTCTGAGTTCTGCTGGAGCTTGGCTAATGCGAGTAACCAATAGGTAATCGCGCCCTACATCTTTGCGAGGCAATAGAAAATAGTACTTGCCCTCTTGCTCAACAACATTGAATAGCCCAGATTGACCTTTAGCACCTTTTTTTAACACTGCCTCAATCGAACCTTTTGGCGCTTCGGACTTTTTGATTGTTGTGTCTGCTGTTGGGGTTTTACCTTTTTTGCTTTTCTGTTGAGCGGTTGCATCAGCTGTCCCTACAGTTGCTATCAATATAGTAGCAAGAATTAGGTTACGAAATTTCATTACACGTTATTTTAGGTTAACTATGCTGTTGTTTTCTTATGGAAAGACAAATATACTAATTTTTAGGCATAAATAACAAAATGCGACAATTTACACCTCAAATCTTGCAGATGTATCGAGAAAATGACTAAGTGAAAACTCAAAATTATTATGTTGAGTATGCTGTGCGACAATAATAGTATATGCACGTAAGGTCGATGGTTTGTTTTATTCTTATCTTAAAAATACTGTCATTATTTTCTGATTATTAGTTACTAAAACAGAGATCGGAA
>CAMTOL010000211.1 GCA_947074135.1 uncultured Rikenellaceae bacterium | reverse complement strand
CCAAAGTCTAGAGTAGTAAATATAGACCTGTCCGCAGAGAACGATATGTGGCCAACTTCAAGGATGGTTATTACTTCGGGCTTGGCTGCGGCGGCGATCAATATTTGTAAAAACTCATCGATTGGCATGCGTATTCATTTGAGCAAAAGTCCTGTTAATACCGAAGTACAGGCAATGGCTGACGAATTGAATGCCGACCCTATAGTTGCAATGCTTAATGGAGGCGATGATTTCGAGCTATTGTTTACCGCACCGCTTACGGCTCACGATTCGTTGAAAGGGTTGGCAGATATTAATATTATTGGTTTCACGACACAGAGTGAGTTAGGCGCAGCACTTGTCACACCTGACGGCGAGGCTATCCAACTTCAATCACCAGACTTCACGACAATTGACAATGGACAATGAGCAATTAACAATGGACAGATCACAAATCACAAATCACAGATTACCATAAAAAGATGCTACTCTCAACTCTAAAAGTACTTTTCCAACACAAGCGACAAGTTATACCAGACCTCAACAAGGTTGAGCTTCCGGCCTCGTTTCGTGGTCGTCCTATCCTCGACAGGAAAAACATTGACACCGAAAAGCTAGAGCAGTGCATCGAGCTATGTCCAACTGGCGCAATTACAGCTACACCCTTTACGCTCGATATGGGCAAGTGTCTGTTTTGTGGAGAGTGCGAGAGAGTTCTGCCCGAAAACATTAAGTTTACCAACTCGTGGAAACTTTGGTCACTCACTCGTGAAGGGTTGATTATCACTGCGGAGAATAGCCCCAAAGAGGTTCAGAGCGAAATAGCTTTTGGACCTAACACAATAAAAGTGAAGCATCCTTTTAGACGTTCGCTTCGATTGCGTCAGGTATGCGCAGGAGGCGACTCTGCACCTGAGATGGAGTTAGGAGCAGCTTGCAACGTTAATTTCGATATGGGAAGGTTTGGGATTGAGTTTGTGGCATCGCCACGGCACTCCGACGGAGTGGTTTTAACTGGACCAATTACCAAAAAGATGGCCTCTCCGCTAGAGATGACATACGCCGCAGTGCCCGACCCAAAGCTACTCATTGCAGTAGGTGTTGATGCTATTTCGGGAGGTATGTTCGCAGATTCACCACAGATTGATCGCTCGTTCTTGGAGCGTTATCCAGTCGATTTGTATGTTGCAGGTCACCCCTCGCACCCACTCGCTATTATTGGTGGTCTTCGCGAGTTGATGAAAAGCCCGGTACGCAGAGTCGCGCCGCAACAGCAAGTAAAGCAATAAACCCATAAATCCCAAATATTAGCCACAAAGCTGGAGGGGCTGAATCGCCACCGTACGAGTGCATACCACTTAGAAAGTAGTTGACACCGAAGAATGTCATAAGCACAGACCCAAGAGCCACAACCGACCCAACAGCATAGGTATAGGAGAAGAGGCTTTTTGTGATATATAGTTGTGTTGAAAGCTCTTGTTTGTGATACAACAGATGAATGTGAGTCAATACTGCATAGACTATCATCGTAATCAACGCCCACGTCTCCTTTGGGTCCCAACCCCAATATCTACCCCAACTCTCATTTGCCCAAACAGCCCCAATAAAAGTTCCGAGCGTCAAGAGCAGAAGTCCAATTGTCGCCGAGAGCGAGTTAATTGCTGTTAGCTCCGCAATTTTTGATTCGAGTCGTCGAGGCGCAGCAACTATCATCACAAGCGAAGCGACTCCAAGCAGAAAGCAGACTCCAAAAAAGCTATATGACGAGGTTATGACGGCAACGTGAATAATCAGCCAATAGGAGTTTAGCACAGGTACTAGTGGTGTGATTTGGGGATCCATCCAATTTAGGTTGGATACAAAGAGCAGCACTCCGCACAAAAAGACCGACAGAGCAAAGGCAATTCGAGAACGTGCAATAAAGAATAGTCCGACCAATAAAGTCGCCCAACCAACAAAAACCATTGTTTCGTATGATGAACTCATCGGCGCGCGACCCGAAATGTACCAACGAAGCACAATAGAGGCAGTTACACCCAACCACACCACTATTGAGAGTAGAGAGAGTGAATTCCCGACTACTTTATTCCAACGTCCTGCGCCAACGCTAAGTGCAACAAAACAACCCACAAGCAGCAAACCCAAAGTCATCAAAATGTAACCACTTAAACGCAACGGATTGAGTTTAACTAACAAAAGTTCAGCCTCTATCCTGCTATCCATCTCTTTGGCATCGCTATTTTTAGCCTTTTGATAGATCGAAATCATATCGAGTACTTCGGTTGCACGTTGATAGTTCTCAGCCTCAAGTTCCGACGCAAACCAGCCCCAAATCTTTGAAACCAGCAGCGAATCCTTATGCATACCCTCGAAATCGACAGCTATGAGTGACACGTCGCCTGGGGAATACCACTGCGGAGTACCCTCGCGAGGAAAAATATCGAACATCTGCCCAGTGAGCAAGTTATCGACAATATTTACACGCTCATTGAACTTTAAAACCTCTTTCTGAGCCTTATTTCGCTGAGTTGGAGGCGTATGTTCGATATCAAAAACACGTTCACCAAGCAGGTATTCGCCACCAGGAGCAATGAGTGACATAAAGGTTACCAACTCGCCAGTCGTATCGGCAATTAAGGGTTTTTCGCACCACAGATAGGAATTAGTGAGTATTCCAAGCAGCACTTCGGACGACGAGAGATTATCTATCTTGGTCGATTTAGTAATTTTACGCATCAGGTCATCGGCATAGCTACCAACGCTCTGCATTCGACCAGTTTTCGACTCGACAATAACTCTTTCAAACTTTTCAATAAGGTTTTTGTACTCTTCACTTTGGCGATTCTGACCAGAAACCGAAACAGAAACAGCGAGAAATAGCACTAAAGTAGAGGCAACTCGCTTAAACCTCGATCTTTTGCCGACAAGCAGCATCACAAATCCCAACAGCAACATAGAGTAGCCTATATAACTCACCGCAGTCCCTACTCCATCGTAGGCAGCAGAGAGATAAGTCCCTTGTTCGTCAGTGTCGAACGACGCTTGAAAAAACTTCCAACCACCATAATTCAACGGAGCATTCATCTGCGTAAGGTAGTGTTGTCCATCAATTATAAGGTCGCTTCGGTAGTTTGATGCTGCCGACGAGCCTCCATAACGCTCGACTGTAAAGTCAGAGAGCTCTATTTCGAATAGCAATTGTTCAATCTCAATACCTCGATTGTCTGTCACTATGTTTGAACTCTGACCTTTGCGGATATGCACAATGCCGTCGATTGAGAAAACAGAACTTATAAACGCTCCAATCAAAATAACAACAAAGCCATAATGCAACACCAACAATCCCCATCTTTTCGACGTGAACATTTTTCGTTTGATGCTCGTAGCCACAAAACTAAGTACAAGCAGAGCTTGAAGAGCGTAGAACCACACTGCATTGTAGATTACCTCTCTAGCCAATTCAGTTCCGCTCCGTTTTTCGACAATAGTTGCTAGAGCCAAGAACAGTATATACAATGTCAAAAGAGCGACCATTAGCCACCCTTTCGACATATAATTGACAATTTTTCTCATCAGTAAATGCAATAAAATTAGCAGATAAAAAACGTCATTTGACGCACAGCGCCTTTTATTTTCAACTCTACACTACTCATAAAGCTACTCAACAGGTCATCGAAAACGCAGTTTTCGCCAAAAGTTCTTGGTCGATTTTTTTCAAAGAGAAGAGATGGCTGACAGTCTGATAAATGGCATTCCAAATTTATGGGGTTTGTCGAGAATCGACAAATAGAAAATTGCAAGCAATTTCCCGACAAACCCCATTTTTTATTTTACTCCAC
>CAMTOL010000210.1 GCA_947074135.1 uncultured Rikenellaceae bacterium | reverse complement strand
ATTTAGTAAACGTAACATTATGATTACAAATACCCCCCAAAGTAAGAAAATAGTGGAGAGTATTGATATTGATAATGACAACACACGTTGGGTTACTCCGGGTCTTTCCGACCAAGGAACTGTTTACTATGACGAAAAATCAGCGCTATGGGTTTCGCTCTCAATAGGCTCTCAGGTTGAACTCTCAGATAATTTTATTCGTTCCATAACTCAGAATGTTGATGGAAAAATATGGATTGCCACTACTCACGCAGGAGTAAATGTGTTTGATAAAACAACGCAAAAGGTTGATGTAATTAAAAGTGATTTAGATGATCTATATTCGCTTCATAATAATTCTATTACAGCAATCTATGCAGATGAAGATGGAATAGTATGGATTGGGGCCTATAAGTATGGTCTTTGTTATTATCACCCAAATTTATTGAAGTTTAAACCTTCAAATCTTCAGAAACAGTTTAATAAATCTCGAATAGTTTTCGATTGTAGTGCATTTGCCGTAGATAAAAGTGGTGTGCTTTGGATTGCAACAGATGGTCAGGGTTTAGTTCGTTATGATAGCAAAAAGGGAGGGTTTGATAATTACAAAAATAACCCAAGTGATAACAGAACCATATCGTCCGATATTATTATATCGCTAGAAATTGATAATAAAGGCGATTTATGGGCTGGTTCATATATGGGTAACCTTAACCGTTTTGATGGACAGCGTTTCCATCGTTATGAGTATGAGGAGGGAAAACAGAACTGGATTTCGAGTAAGAGTGTGTATGGTATCAGAGAGGATATTGGGAAAAATCTTTGGATGGCAACTCTTGGCGGTGGACTCGATATGTTGGATCGCACAAGAACTAAAGTTACAAACTTCTCTACTCAAACGACTCCCGGTTTGCGCTCAGATTATATTACCTCACTCTATTATGATGGACGCAATAGCATATACCTAAGTACGCCCGATGGACTCTCAGTTCTCAATACCAATACACTGAGTTTTAGTGGAAATATAGACTCGGCTCTTCCTGATTTAATAGATTACAGTGGTTCGGTAAATTGTGTTCTTACCGATAGTAAAGGTTTGTTGTGGGTAGCAACAAATAATGGACTTAGAGTCTATAATATTCTTACTAAAACACTCTCAATGTTGACTGTTAGCAATGGTTTGCCCGGTAATGATGTGTTGTCACTAGTAGAGGATAATAATTCGATGATTTGGGCTGGAACAAATCGAGGTTTGGTTCGTATTGAGTCTATTCACTCCGAGAATGGTTTAGCTTTCAAAACTAATAGTTTTGACAAAGATGATGGTTTGCCTAGCTCTAGCTGTAATCATAATGCGGCATATAAAGATGCTAATGGTAGAATTTATGTTGGTTGCAAAGAGGGATATATAGAGTTTAATCCAAGTGATATTGGGATTGATTCGCTTACAAAAAAACCTAATATTACTGATATCTTTTTGTCTGGTCACAGAGTTGAGGTTGGGAAGGATTATGATGGCAATGTAATACTAAAGCGTGCGGCTGAGCTCACTTCTAAAATCGAACTCGAATACAATCAAACCAATATATCATTCAAGTTTTCATCATTTAATCTTTTGCTCCCGTTCCGCAATAAGTATAGATATATGCTCGAAGGGGTTGATGATGAGTGGATAATGATAGAAAACGGTGATGGAGTGGCGTCGTACTCGAATCTTAGTCCAGGTAAATACAGATTAATAGTTTATGCTGCAAATGGAGATTCGATATGGAGTCCAGATGCGTTAACACTTGAGGTTTATGTTAGACCGCCGTTGTGGATGAGTTGGTGGGCGTTAGTATTTTATGTATTGCTTTTTATAGTGATAGTTTATTACATATCTTTATATTTTGTGAGGAGTCATAATAAGGCTTATAGAGAGCGTCAGGAGATAATCGAATCTCGAAAATTACACGAGTTAGATGAAATGAAGCTTAGGTTTTTTACAAATGTTAGTCACGAGCTTAAAACTCCTCTAGCACTGATAATTAGCCCGCTTGAGAAGTTGATTAGAGAGTCTAAGGGTGTGCCTCAGATGGAGACTTATGAGTTGATGCACAAAAATGCAAAACATCTTCTAGAATTGGTGGGCGATGTGTTGAGTTTTAGGCGTTTAGATTCGGGAAACGATGGTTACAGCGCAACAGTTGATGATATTGTGCCTTTTATTGGCTCTATTTATCGCTCTTTTGCCGCAGTAAGTTCAAATACAAATATTAAACTCTCTTACACTACTTATATCGAACATCTTGTTATGGAGTTTGATCCTGCTAAGATGTCCAAGATAGTGTCTAACCTTATCTCGAATGCGATAAAATACACCGAAAAAGGCTCAGTTGAGCTTACGCTAAGTATTGTTGAGAGTAGTGAACAAGGAGATGGTCGTTATCTTTCCATTAGGGTCAAGGATACAGGTATCGGAATACCAAAAGAGCTTTTTAGTAAAATCTTTGAACGATTCTATCGAGTTGAGAGCACAGATGTTTACAAATCAGGTACTGGCATTGGACTTCATATGGTTTCTGAGTATGTTAAGATGCACGGGGGGTATGTTGATGTGAAGAGTGTTGTTGGAGAGGGTAGTAGTTTTAGTGTGAGATTGCCAATCGATGAAGCTATTGCTCAGCGAAGCTACACTCAGACTGAAGTTAAAAGTGAGAGTGATTTAGCTGAAAGTTACTCTAGCGACAAGTTCAAACATAATGTAGATAAAGTAGCTGAATTAGAGTCTAAAATTGAGAATTTTAAACCTCTTGACGATATTGAGGTTCAAGATGAAGACGCTGAATTGATTCCTGTAGATGCTGCTGAAGAGAATAAATTGCCTTTGCTTTTGCTTGTCGATGATAATGATGATTTTCGAAATTTTACTAGCTCTTTGCTTGAGGATAATTATCGGATTTCTGCAGCTCGCAATGGACAAGAGGCTTGGGATAAGGCTTTGGACGAGCTTCCGGATTTGATATTAAGCGATATTATGATGCCTCTAATCGATGGTTATGAACTTTGTAAAATGCTTAAGAACGATATTAGAACGTCGCACTTGCCTATTATTTTGTTGACTGCCAAGAGCTCAGAGCAGAATAAGTATATGGGTATTGAGGTTGGTGCTGACGATTATATAACCAAACCGTTTAATATAGAGATGCTTCAGCTAAAGGTAGCCAAGATTATTGAACGTCAAAGGCGTAATCAGGCTGAGTTTAGGCGGCATATAGATATCAGTCCGTCGAAGGTTGCTATTACATCGGTTGACGAAAGATTTGTGGTAAAAGCGATTGGAGTGGTTGTGGCAAATATCGATAATTCTGACTTTTTGGTCGAAGATTTGTGTCGCGAGATGGGAATGAGTAGAGTCTATTTCTACAAAAAGATTCTTGCTTTGACCGATAAGACTCCTTCAGAATTTATTAGGTTGATTCGATTGAAACGAGCTGCAGATTTGTTAGAGAAGAGCCAATTGTTTGTTGGTGAGGTTGCATATCAGGTTGGTTTTAATGATCCTAAGTACTTTAGAAAGTATTTTAAAGATGAGTTTGGAGTTACTCCTACCGAGTATAAGAAACGCTTTATGTAGTCAATTCACAATTACTAATTCACAATTTACAATTCATAATTAACAAAACGCCTCTGTTTTGTTAACTTTTTGCACTCTGTTTGGTTAGTTGTTTTAACATTTTGTTCCTGCTTTTAGGTTGCTGTTTTGTTATCTTTGATAAAAAGTACGATCAAGATTTCTAAAAATATTTAAAAAAATAAACAACATAAACTAAAATATGACAAAAAAGTTATTCTTATTTATTATAGTAATTGGACTTTCACTTACAAACTATA
>CAMTOL010000209.1 GCA_947074135.1 uncultured Rikenellaceae bacterium | reverse complement strand
CGCTCCGATACAAGTTCTTGTAATATATCACAGTTTCGAGGGTTGGAATTGAATCCCCAGTGGAAAAAAACTCTATGTCCATGTTTATGCCATGTGAAATCTTGATGAGGAGCATCTCTTAATCCTTTAAAATAGGCATTAGGAGAGTCTATGTTTTTATGTATAACTAATATCAAATCACTAATCTCGGTACATCTTCTAAAAGGTAATGCAGAGTAAATATCAGCTTCATGCCCATTACTCTTTCCGGGGTTTAGCGCTTTGCTATTTGTAGGAGATAAATATAATAAACTAATCAGAATGATAAATAGACATCTATTGTCGAACGTTGGGGGGTATCTTTAAAATAGATGTTTCGAATATCAAATTGATTAGTTACAATATCGAATCTTTTAACCACACCTGAAGAGTACAAAAGCCACAAATATTTACCTTTTACACCAAAGTCTATCAACTCTCCATCCTCACTATTTATTACGGGCTCGGATATAACATTTACAACACTATTTCGCACAGCATTAAAGTACCACACACCTACATTTTTATTATAGACAAAGAGATTCTTCTGGTCATCTACTCTGATAATTTTAGGTGCTATTGGAAGCCCCACTTCTTGGAGCAAAGAATCAATATTGGAAATGAACTTATCGCTCCTATAATCAAAGGCAAGTATTCCATTTGAAGCGGAATAGAGCCACAAAATTCCACTATAATCCTCAATAATCTTTGATATATAGTCAAAGGGCAGATAATTAGCATCTGACGGCAATAGTGTACTTTGAAAACAACGATAGTTTACTCCATCGAAACGATTTAGACCTGATTTAGTAGATATCCACAAATAACCTCGACTATCTTTATAGATGGTTTCAATTTGGCTACTAGTCATTCGTTCTGCATTATTGAGCACTCTAAAGAAGTATCTATCTTCAGCAAAAGATAGTGTACAAAGAATTGTTAAAGAAAACGATAATAAATAAAATTTAATTTTACACATAAAAAGAAGCAGACAATTACTATACACTAACAAAAATAACAATTATTTACTGTATTTACAAAATAACAAACCTAATATCTAAGCAAAAAACACTATTAATAAGCGACATAAGGGAGATAGGAAATAAAATTAACCCTATTATTGAAACATTTAATACCCGCAAAACAATATTTAAACCTTAACTACGAAACAAAACAAATTGATAGAAATAGTTAAAAAAAATAACTTTGTAATTAGGTAAAAGAATAATTAATTAATTATTTTCAAAACTACCGCGCTAAAATAAATCTAAATAACTTAAAGAAAAAATAATCACTCATAAACTTAAAACTAAATGCGAAAAATCTCTACCTATTTTATTGTCTTATTAAGTACTGTACTATTATACAGCTGCGACAACATTACTACATTTGGCAATCTAAGCTTTCAAAACGATGGCATTTACCTTAAAGTCAATACTCCATCTGGCAAACAAACAATTAGACTTCAAGTTATTGACCAAGACATTATTCGCGTAACAGCATCTGACGGAACTCAAATTAAGAAAACTGAGAGTTTAATGAGCGTAGCGTCTGGTCACAACGTAAACTTATATGAGGTAATCGAAAACGACAACGATGTAGCAATCAAGACTGCAAAAATTACTGCTAAAGTAAACAAACACACTGGCGAGATTATATTCTACGATGCAACGGGCAATATTATTTTGGCCGAGCAACAAGGTGGAGGAAAAGGATTCAAAGAGGAGATTATTGGGGGTAAAAAACTTTACAACCTATCTCAAGTATTCGAATCACCTTCAGACGAAGGCTTCTACGGACTTGGACAACACCAAGCAGATGAGTTCAACTACAAAGGAAGAAATGAGGAGTTATTCCAATACAACACAAAAGTATCTGTTCCGTTTGTAATTTCTACTAAAAATTACGGTATTCTTTGGGACAACAACTCACTGTCACGTTTTGGTAACCCATCGCCTTATCAACAACTTAACAAACTCAACCTATTTGACAAAGAAGGCAAAGCAGGCGCTTTGACTGCAACTTATATGCTTGATAGCGATAGATCAAAAATCTTCACGACTCGTCCTGAAAGCACTATAGATTACGAAAACCTCGAAACTATCAAAAATTTCCCTAAAGAGTTAGTTCCTTACGGAGCGAGAGTACAATGGGAGGGCGATTTCGTGGCTCCAAAAACGGGTAAATATCACTTTATACTATATTATGCTGGTTACACTACTGTATCGGTTGATGGCAAAGAGGTTGTTGCTGAGCGTTGGCGTACAGCTTGGAATCCAAATAGCTACAAATTCTCTTTGGATCTTAAAGAGGGCGAACGTCACTCAATTCTAATTGACTGGAAACCAGACGGAGGCGTTTCGTACATCGGTCTAAAACTTCTCGAACCTCGACCAGAGGCTGAACAAGAGAAACTCTCACTATGGTCTGAGGCTGGGCACAACATTGACTACTACTTTATTAACGGAGAGTCGATGGACGATGTTATCAGCGGATATCGCCAAGTTACAGGTAAATCTCAGATTATGCCAAAATGGGCTATGGGTTACTGGTTGAGTAGAGAGCGCTACAAAACTCAATACGAATTGATGAACGAACTTAAAGAGCACCGCAAACAAAATATTCCTATCGACAACATTGTTCAAGACTGGTCATATTGGGCCGAAGACTCATGGGGTAGCCACAAATTCGACGAAGCTCGCTTCCCAGATCCTAAAGCAATGATTGATAGCGTTCACGCTCTTGATGCTAGAATTATGATTTCGGTTTGGCCTAAATTCTATCACACTACTGACAACTACAAAGAGTTGGCTAAAAACGGTTGGATGTACGAACTTGCTGTTCAAGACAGCATTCGTGACTGGATTGGCAAAGGTTACATCGCTGGTTTCTACGATGCTTATAGTGCTGATGCTCGTAAACTATTCTGGAAACAGATGAGCGACAATCTATACTCACTTGGTATGGATGCTTGGTGGATGGACGCATCAGAACCAGACGTTTTGTCGAATGCAAGTATCGAGTATCGCAAAAATTTGATGAGCCCTACAGCACTAGGTCCAGGAGCTGAATACTTCAACGCTTATTCACTTGTTAATGCAGAGGCTATTTATAATGGTCAACGCGGCGAAAATCCAAACGATCGTGTATTTTTGCTTACTCGTTCAGGTTTTGCAGGTCTTCAACGCTACTCAACCGCAACTTGGAGTGGTGACATCGGAACTCGTTGGGAGGATATGAAGTCACAAATTTCGGCAGGTCTAAACTTTGCAATGAGTGGTATCCCATACTGGACACAAGATATTGGAGGTTTCTGCGTTGAACGTCGTTACGAACAAGCAAAAGAGGGAACTGAGGATATGAACGAATGGAGAGAGTTGAATGCTCGTTGGTTCCAATTTGGGGCTTTCTGTCCACTATTCCGTTCTCACGGTCAATATCCATTCCGTGAAATCTACAATATTGCTCCTAAAGGTCATCCTGCTTACAACTCGATGGTTTACTACACTAACCTTCGCTACAAATTGATGCCATACATCTATACACTTGCATCAAAAACTTGGTTCAACGACTACACTATTATGCGTGCGATGGTTATGGACTTCGGTTACGATCAAGCAACTCACAATATAGGCGATCAGTTTATGTTTGGACCTTCGATTCTTGTAGCTCCTGTTTACGAATATAAATCAACTTCACGTAAAGTTTATCTACCAGAAAATAGCAACTGGTACGATTTCGAGAGCGGCGAGTTCTATCCAGTCGGTCAAACAATACCTGTTAACGCCCCATACGAACGTACTCAATTGTTTGTCAAATCTGGTTCTGTTATTCTTCTGGCAGCTTTTT
>CAMTOL010000208.1 GCA_947074135.1 uncultured Rikenellaceae bacterium | reverse complement strand
TAACAAGGCCCACTTCGACAGCTCCAATAGTATCACGAACTGGGCTTCAGACATAGGAAAACGAGAAATTAGGAGCAAAATAGTGTTTGAATCGAAACCCAAAACTACTTACCAAAGTGTCATACTCATTTATCGAGTAGGAGCGTTTAGCCGCAATATCGACCTCTTGCAAAAATATAAAATCTAGCTATGAGGCGTATTTCTCTATAAGACTAACCACCGCTTTTAGGTTCTGTTCGGTGCGACCTCGCGAAGTTCTCGAACTCTGACCACCATCCATAAAGAAGTCCATATCCGAACCCAGACCACAATACCCAACATTCCAAGATAGGATAGTTATTGTATCTTTATCCAACACCATCTCATCGCCAATAACTGTGATATCCTCAACCTCGCTTGGCGAATACTCAACAAAAGTTGCATATATCAAAAAAGACAGAAACAGAAGCACTACCCAGGCTCCCAACCAACCGAAGGCTTTGAGAATAAAAGAGAACATCTTTATAAAATAGTAAATGGTAAATTATCGGCATCAAAGTTCGGTAAAATTATTAAAAAAGCCAATTATATTTACTGCAAAAAAAGGGTTGCTGCCCATATTTAGAACAACAACCCTTATTATATTATAACCTTTACTAAATATTACACCTACTCTTCATCCAACTCCTCTTTAGAAGAGTCCAACTCTCCAGAATTAATATTTTTGTCAACAATTGCAGCAACTGTCACATCGCCAGTAACATTGGCAACCGTTCTTAACATATCTAATGGGCGGTCAATACCAAGTATAAGAGCCAACCCTTCGGCAGGAATACCAGCAGAGGACAATACCATAAGAAGAATAACAACACTACCACCAGGCACTCCCGGCGTACCAATTGAGGAGATTGTGGTGGTCGCAATAATTGTAAGTATCTGTACAAACGAGAGTTCAACTCCAAACACCTGCGCTATAAAGATAGCTGCAACTGCCTGATAGAGTGACGTCCCACCCATATTGATTGTAACTCCGACTGGAAGAACAAAGTTGGCTGTTTTCTTAGAGATACCAAGCGCTTGCTCACTCTGTTTTAGAGTTAAAGGCAGTGTAGCAGCACTCGAACTTGTCGAAAAACCTAACAGTTGTACTGGCCAAATAGATTTAAAGAATTTGGGCAACGGTACGTTTGTAAAGAGTTTAACCAAAAGTGGATATATTACAACTATTAGCAGCATCAAACCAATAATAACAGTGAATGCATACAACCCAAGCGCACTAAACAACGAGGCATCACCTGCATTATTGACAATCATCGAACACATCAACGCAAAAACCCCAATAGGCGCAAATTTCATAATAATATCAATTACCTTGAGAATTATGGAGTTAAATGAGGTCATAAAATCCATAAAAGGCTTTTTGCTATCCCTGCCTATCATTAATACCGCAACTCCAATCAAAAGAGCAAAACAGATAACCTGCAACATCTGAGAGTTATCTCCTGCTGCATTTATAAAGTTCTCAGGCACCATATCGACAAGAAAATGTAACGGTGACTGCTCCTCGACAACTCCAGCATTTACTTGATGCTCTCCCAAAGCCTCTGAATATGTAGCGCTAAGATGTGCTTTGGTCGATTCATCAACAACAGATCCAGGTTTGATTGATAGAACAAGAGTGATACCCACCAAAATTGCGAGAATAGTTGTACTTACGTAGAGTCCAATAGCTCGAAATCCAAGCTTCGAAAGCGACGAAACATCGCTAAGCCCACCAACACCCAAGATAAGCGACACAAAAACCAAAGGAACGGCAATAAGCTTGAGCAGTCGCATAAAGATATTTCCAAATGGTTCTACCCAATCTCTAATCAAAGAAAAATCGAGATTAAACCAAATAAATATCAGTCCACACAAGATACCAGCAAACATTCCGATAAGAATCTTAATGTAGAGCGGAATCTTTTTTGATTTTTGCGATTTTATCATAAGTATTATGGGTTATCAGATTGAAAAACTATTACATAATACTCTCTCGTTCAATATCTTTAAAGTAACGATAAGTACCAACTTTTAGTTCTACTGTTGCATCCTCATCACAAACAATAATGCCGTGTGGGTGCATTTGAAGTGCCGAAATTGTCCACTGATGATTAACACCCATCTCTACTCCGTGAGCCAATGCTCTTGCCTTTGAGTGTCCGTTAACCAAAATTAGCACCTGTTCGCTATCCATAATCGTTCCAACTCCAACAGTAAGTGCAGTTTTAGGTACTTTATTGGGATCGTTATCGAAAAAACGAGAGTTAGCTATTATTGTGTCTTGGGTAAGTGTTTTAACTCTAGTGCGTGAATTAAGCGAGCTACAAGGCTCATTAAAAGCAATATGACCATCAGGTCCGATACCACCCATAAAAAGCTTTATACCACCATAGTTACGAATTTTATTCTCATAACGAACGCACTCCGCCTCCACATCTATTGCATTACCATCTAGTAGATTCGTATTATCAGCCTTTATATCAATATGCGAAAAAAAGTTATCCCACATAAAGGTATAGTAGCTTTGCGAGTGGTTTCTCTCAATCGAACAATACTCGTCCATATTAAATGTAACTACATTCTCAAAACTCACTTTACCAGCTTTATAGAGCGCAATAAGCTCTTTATAAGTACCTAGGGGCGTCGAACCAGTTGGAAGTCCAATTACATAAGGACGCTCAGGCGTAGGATTAAATTTGGTGATTTGCTCGACTATATAGTTTGCTGCAAATCGACTGATGTTTTCGTAATTTTTTTGAATGATAAGACGCATTTGTACTGAATTTATTTAAAAAATTTAAGAATTACAATTAACAAAATCAACACAAATTTACAACATTTTTATTAAATACAACTCTACAATATCCTGTTTTTAATAAAAATTTTACTTTTAATCGTACTCTCCCTAATCTGATCAACACTAAAAGTAAGAATCTCGCCATCAACCTCACATTCATACATACCGCTAGGTGGCAATATCTTTGATAAATCGCTAATAGGAGTAAAAACCAGATAACTGTCGCCCAACAACTCTGCAGCCTTAATCATATGACCATTCTCAACAGAACCTCTCACCAAAGTAGAGCTAATATTATCTATTCTGTCAATATTAATCTCCGACAGACCATATTTTTGATAAAGAGTAGCCTCGCCGCCTCGATTACGTCCAAAAGTATGTCCCTGACCCGTAAAGACCTTGAGTGCACCCAACCTCTCACACAGATAATCACGAACAAAACTTTCGGCATCAATAGCTGCGAACTCTGAATCGAAATTAACAACAACAACATTTCTCACACCAGACCTCTCAAAAAGCCATAAACGCTCCTCAATTGTTGTCAAAAGACGGTTCTCGCCTCTTAACACTTGACGAGGATGAGGATCGAACGTGACCACAACAGCATCGCCATCAACCCCATCAGCTTCACGGTTTAGCATATCAATAAGCAGACGATGCCCTCGATGCACTCCATCGAACGAACCAACAACAACTACCGCATCCTTGAATCTATGCCCAAATCCACTATAAACATTCATACTCTAAGGCAATAAAATAGTCTATAAATCTATTTCGAGAAATAAGCTACCTTTTCAAGCAGAGTCAGAATATCGTAGTTTTCGACAAACACCGAGCGATTAAAAACCAATGAACACCTTGTAAAGTTCAAACCTCCCTTAATTTTAGATTTTTCGATAGCTGCAACTAAACTTACAGCAGCTTCTGAGGGGCAAGTATAAATAACGATATCACACTGTTTACTTGCTACAACGATCTCAAATCTAGAAACCGCTAAACACGCAACACCGAAAAAATGAGTTCCAACCTTGTTATTATCGCTATCAAAAGCGGCTA
>CAMTOL010000207.1 GCA_947074135.1 uncultured Rikenellaceae bacterium | reverse complement strand
GTTGTCAATTCAAAAGACAACCCCCTTTTTTTTGAGTAATAACTCTTATTCGCAACAAACACCGTTTTGTGTATTTCTCGTTTTCGTTGCTGGAAAGAGTGGCGTTGCACAGTTTGTAAAGCATTCGCATTCCTACTATTGCATCCCATTCATCATCCTGGCTAGGACAAACCTCATTTAAATCAAAACCAATAATTGTTCTGCCGCTGCGGGTTAGTGTGAGTATCAAATAGACAGCCTCATTGTAGCTTAAACCTCCCGGAACTGGAGTTCCAGTTGATGGGCAGTAGCTTCTATCAAGTCCGTCAATGTCAAAGCTAATATATACCTTCTGAGGAAGCTTAGAGATTATTGCCTCGCACTGTTGAAGCCAATTTGTGCCCTCGAAACGACTCTCCATAAGTGCTGCATCGCTAAATTGAGTAACACGAGGTTCGCTGGTAGCAAACTCAAGCTCTCCCAACGAAAAATCTCGCACCCCAACCTGAATGAGTTGCGTCACCTCTTTAATATCTAATGCTCTGCGCATAATCGAAGCGTGAGAGTAGTGAAAACCCTCGTAACCATCTCTCAAATCCATATGAGCGTCGATGTGAAGTATGCCAAAACCGTCACTGTGATGTTCGGCAAGAGCTTTGATTAACCCCAACGGAGTGCTATGATCTCCTCCGACCAAGCCTACAATCCGTCCTGCCTCTAACTCTTTGTGTGCGCTACTATATATAGTGTCATTGAGCCAAATACTAGCGTTGTTTACCTCGCTAACGTATTTAGCTATCTGAGAATCGGTTTCGTCGCCTCCATTCTCAATGTGCTCAATCACTGTTTTTGCGGCTAATCTAGCTCTTTGGTTTTGACTACTAATCTCTTCGTCAATTGGTAGCGTGTAGATACCCTTTTGCCACTGATTAGGATAGTGGGTGTCTAAAATCTCAATTTGAGTTGAAGCCTCAATAATTGCTTGTGGCGCATTGGAGCTACCATCGCGATACGAAACGGTGGTGTCCCACTCAACGCTCAATAGTGATAATTGAGATTGCTCAATCGTAAATTCAAAACCGAAATAAGCACCATTATATACTCCGGTTGAGTCTGCATTAAATGTCATATAGTGAAAAATATTAGTTTGCTGTTGTATATATAAAAATTTTTAGTTATATTTGATGAAAAATCAGAGTTTTAAATTATTTTATTTAATAAATTTACGCAAATCAAGATAATATGTAATTAAAATTTTTTTTAATGAATTTGATAAACTTGATTAAAAATCTAATTTAACCTGAAAAAAATATGATTTTGTTAAATCTGTTTTAGAGTACTTGTTGATTTTTGATAAAAACTCTCGCCTTGACAATGAGATAATAAAGTCTAATTGCTAATAAATAATAGATAAATATATAAAACATTTTTACTACGTAATGAATAATCAACTAATCGAAATTGCTTCGAAATTTGTGATTGACTCTAAAATTATTAGCGTCAATCCTCTCGGCGAAGGATTTATTAATGATACTTTTTTAGCTGTGTCTAAATTTGGTACTCGTTATATTCTGCAACGCAAAAATAGTACAATTTTTGTAGATGTGCCATCAATGATGGATAATATCTTGAAAGTTACTGACCATCTAAAAACAAAAATCGTTAAAGATGGCGGAGATCCAGCTCGTGAAGCTATGACTGTCATTCCTACTATTGCAGGAAAACCATACACGATAGATTTAAATGGAGGTTATTGGACAATGACGCTCTTTATTGAAGATACTGTTGCTTATAACAGAGCAGATACGCCTGAACTATGCGAGGCTGGGGGTAAAGGAATTGGTAAATTCCAATCAATGCTCTCGGACTTCTCTGAACCGCTTGTCGATATCCTTCCTGGATTTCACCAAATGGGCTTTAGATTCAAACAGTGGGATGCGGTGCTTGCTGCTGATCCTGTGGGGAGAGCCAAAGATGTTGCCAAAGAGATTGCTTGGGTGGAAGCTCGTCGCGAGAAAATTCTTGAAGTGTGGAGTAAAGTCGAAAATGGTACTATCCCTACTCGTATTACACACAACGATACGAAAATTAATAACATTCTCTTCTCTCCAGACGGAGATGTGCTTTGTGTAATCGACCTCGATACTGTGCTTAGTGCTACAATCTTAAATGACTTCGGAGATTGTGTACGTACATATACAAATACAGGTGCTGAAGATGACGAGAACCTTGATAACATCTCAATGAATATTGATATGTTTAGAGGTCTTACTAAGGGTTATTTGAGTGAAGCTAGCTCGTTCTTAACTCAAAGCGAATTGCAATATCTGGCTTTTGCTGGTATATATATCACAACTGAACAAGTCCTTCGCTTCTTGATGGACTATATTGCAGGTGATACATACTATAAAATCAAATCGCCACTTCATAACCTAGTTCGCACTCGTGCCCAAATTAAATTAGTCCAAAGTATGGAGGATCAATATGAGAATATGTGTAATATTATTAATGAGTTTGTTAAATAATTTCTGTTCGGTTATGCCTGAAAATAATCAATATGTGTTAGAAGTTCCTAAAATGCACTGCAAGTGTCAGCGAGAGCTTCAAAAACCGAGAGTAAATATCGATAATTGTAACTGGGAGAAAGAGTTTCCGTACTCTCCGAGTGCAAATTTTTCGGTTGCCCACGATGATGATGCGCTTTATATCCGTTTCCGTGTGATTGAACAGTGTACAATGGCACTCGTGAGCGAAGATAATGGTGAGGTGTGGACTGACTCGTGTGTTGAGTTTTTTGTGGCCTTCGATGATTCGGGCTACTATAACTTCGAGTTTAATTGTATTGGAAAGATGTTGTTTGCTTTTCGCAAAGAGAAACCATCGCCAGAGTATGCTCCGACTGATGTTATGGCTATGATTGGACGTGTTTCGACACTGCCAGACGAATGTTTCGAAGAACGAACAGGTGATGAACTGGATTGGGAGCTAAATGTTAGAATACCTAAAGAGGCTTTCTTTAAACACAATATCAATTCTTTTACAGGATTGGAAGCTAGAGCTAATTTCTATAAGTGTGGTGATAACCTATCAAAACCTCACTTCTTGTCGTGGGCTCCAATTGCGACTGATACACCTAATTTTCACATTCCTGAGTTTTTTGGGGTGCTGAAATTTTTATAAGCTATTCTTTTTGAGGATTATTTACCTTCTTCTGAGGATTATTTACCTTCTAAATTTAGAGCTGACCTTATTAATTTAGGGTCAGCTCTTTTCTTTTCTTTATATGTTTCGTTCGATTTTACCGCATATTATGTAAAGTTCGATAATTGAGCTTAATGGTATTGTTATTGGGTCGAACTGGGGGTTAAGTGGCATTAGGGTCGTTTCGTGGTCATTGTCGCTACGTCTGAGTACGCGAATTGTTTCGAAGTGGTCACTCTCGTTCTCAACTACACATCGCTATGACTCGCCGTACATTATATTGTTCTCGCTGTTAATTGATTTTCAGGCAACAAAGTCGCTAGTGTTGTTGTGAGGGTACCTACTCTCCCCGATCACATGTAGGACGAAAGAGCAGTCATTAAGTTGTTTTAAGTCTATTTTGTTTTTCGTTTCTATTTTTTCATCTGTTTTCAAGTTGGGTTGTGTTGTTTTTTTTTCTTTACTTAGCTTTCTATCTATTTTAATCTTTCTTTTTTTCTTTTATTTACTCAGCTTTCGAATTATCTTCTTCTTTGATTTCTTCGTTGATTTATTCAGCTTTCGAATTATCTTCTTTCTTGTTTTCTTCTTTTACTGATTCAGCTTTCGAATAATCTTCTTCCTGTTTTTCTTCTTTTACTGATTCAGCTTTCGAATAATCTTCTTCCTTGTTTTCTTCTTTTACTGATTCAGCTTTCGAATTATCTTCTTCCTTTATTAATTCAGCTTTCAAATTATCTT
>CAMTOL010000206.1 GCA_947074135.1 uncultured Rikenellaceae bacterium | reverse complement strand
ACACCCTGTGAATCACTCCCCTCAACACGCACTGACACCAAAAACATTCCGCCCCCTGCAGACTCCTCACGCCAACTCGCACTAATAACCCTATATGGGTAGGTCTCTCGAAGTCGCATCGCATTGGGACAATCAATCCTATGTATCGTAATGCCACTATGAATGGTGGTAAAACCAAATATCTCGTCGCCAAATATCGGAGTGCAACATTGAGCCATCTTATACTCCATTCCACGCACACTCTCATCTATTATAACTGCATCGTTCTTGCTCTTAGGCTTAACAGTTTTAGGCTCTTTACGTGGTTTAGGCTCTTGAATAGGTGTGCCCTCGGTAATATAACGAGATATAATATCCTTAATCTCGCTAAGAGAAGCCCTGCCCTCAGCTATCATATTGTAAACCTCTAACCCTGTCTTTACTTTATAGTGTTTGCAAAGCAGTGTCACAGACTCCTCAAGCGTAATATGCAACCTCCAATTCTTTAACTTGCGCTCCAACTCCTCCTTACCTAAAGTTGCGCTACTTGCCAAATCCTCACGAAGTATTTGACGAATCTTATTCTTCGCCTTATTGGTAACCACAAAGTTCAACCAGTCAACCTTAGCTCGCTGATTCTTAGACTGCTTAATCGATACAATGTCGCCGCTGCGAAGTCTCTCCTTAATCGAAACAGCTTTGCCATTGACTGTCGCTCCAGTGCAGGTCGAACCCAAATTTGAGTGAATGTCAAACGCAAAATCGAGTACCGATGCTCCCTCTGGCAACTTTCTCAAATCACCATTTGGGGTAAATACAAATACCTCGGACGAACCAACGGTAAAGTCAAAATCATCGGGCGAACCAATGTCGCTAGACGAGTTGTCAACAATCGAACGCAGACGCTCCAACCATTTCTCCGAACTAATAGTACCTGTACTCTGTTCTTTGTAGCGCCAGTGAGCAGCTACACCCTTCTCTGCAACCTCGTCCATACGCTCGGTGCGAATCTGTACCTCAACCCAACGAGCCTCTCCGTGTGCAGAGTCCAAAACAGTTGCGTGGAGCGACTCATAGCCGTTTGACTTTGGTATCGAAATCCAATCCCTCATTCTATCGGGATTAGGCGTATAGAAATCAGTAACAACTGAAAAAGCTGTCCAACACTGCATCTTCTCCTGACTCTGTTCGCAGTCCAAAATAATGCGAATAGCAAACAAATCAAAAACCTTCTCAAAAGCTACCTTTTGTTTGCGCATCTTCTTCCAAATCGAGTAAATCGACTTTGTACGACCCTTGATGTAACATTTAAAACCCAAAGATTCGAGCTTTTCGCGTACAGGCTCAGTAAACTTGGCAATAAACGCAGCTCGGCTCTCTTCGCTCTCTTGAAGTTTGTTTAGAATCTCGTTGTACTCTTTGGTCTCGAGATATTTGAGCGACAAATCCTCAAGTTCGGTTTTAATTGGATAAAGACCGAGCTTGTGGGCAAGAGGAGCGTAAAGATGGAGGGTCTCCCACGACTTTTTGTTGCGCTTAAGCTCAGGAAATGCCCCAAGAGAACGCATAACCTCAAGCCTATCTGCTATTTTAATCAAAATCACACGAGGATCGGTGGAGTAGGAGATAATCAACTCACGAAAGTTATCGACCTGTAGTGTAGAGAGTTTGGTATCGACATTAGATATCGAGTTCATTCCTTGCAGAATCTTCCACACAGGTTCGCCGAACTGCTCTGTAATTTGAGCCGAATTAAGTTTGCCAACGCGAGCAACATCGTGCAGTAACGATGCTGCAACAGAATTTGCACCAAGCCCTAGAGTTTCGCTTACGATTTGAGCGACACCTAGTGCGTGGTGGGCAAACGGAGATTTGTCATAGCGGTATTCGCCGACAGTTAGCGAAGCAGCAGTACGTAACGCACGAGTAATCATTACGAGTGACTCGTTGCTGTAATTCGCCTGAATATATAGTAGAAAATTTTTGTAAATTCCCATAATTGCTTACAAATTGACTTGTCTTAAAAGTATTAGCCAAGCTATAAATTTTTTGCAAAAATAGGTAATTTTTCGCTTTTTATTAATCAAGTTTAACAAAAACTGCTGTTAAAATTACTATTTGTACCACGATGCGTACGTAATGTAGTCACGAGCAATGCGATCTATTATGTCTTCACGCTGTTCGGGAGCAATATCTTTTACTTTCTTAGCTGGAACTCCTGCATAGACGGAGTTTGGTTCTAGTACTGCATTAGAGAGCACGAGCGAGTTTGCAGCTACAATAGTCCCTGTGCCAATTACTGCATTATCGAGTATAGTAGCATTAATACCTATCAAACAGCTATCCTCAATTGTTGCGCCGTGAACCACAGCTCCGTGACCTATAGTCACATCGTTACCGATTTTAGTAACGCTCTTCTTATATAGTGTATGAATCGAGGCGTTATCCTGCACGTTCACTCGGTTGCCGAGCGTGATAGTGTTAACATCGCCACGAAGCACCGCACCGTACCAAATCGAGCAGTCGTCGCCCATTGTTACATCGCCAAGCACAGCGGCATTCTCTGCCAAAAAGCAGTTCTCTCCAAATTTTGGGACAAATCCCCTTAGTTCTCTAATAATTGCCATTTTGTTGTTTCGCTCAAATTTGTTGTTTCAATATCTATTTGTTTTCCGTTGCGTTCAATAGTTACTATGTGTTTGAGATTTGGAGTTACTCGGTATCTCATTTCTAAACCATCTTTGTAAATCGCCTCGATAGGTGTCGAGTCGATAGCGATGATTTTATCTCCGATTTTCATCGGAGTAGGGTGAGTTAGTGATACACCAAAGACCCTATATTCTCCATTGTTGTTTAGTATGGAGTATGTAGAGAGTGATGTCGGTTCAATATTGCCGTACTGTGAATTTGCTCTCAAGTATAATACGTGGTTCCGAGCGTCAATAACTACATCGAATTGAGCCATAATATCGTTGCCAATCAATCCGTTAGGTATGTCAGAGTCGGGCATTATACTAACGCTATTTACGCAACTCTTCACATCGTTGTTCATAACCATTTCAAAGGCTTGAAGATGTATCAACCTGCCTCCACCTCCAACTCCAAGTACTGACATATCGTAGATAACTGGTTGTTGAATCTCATTCGATATTTTTGCCAAAGTCAATGAATCAACGGAGAGCGTAATACCTGCGCTACTCCCAGAATCGTAGTGGGCATATCCTCTGATAGTATCTTTGTCTTGTTTGCCTATCTTTATAGTAATTGGGAATTGGATAAATCCAGACTCGGTGTCGTTGTAAACAATCTTATTGTACCCTTGTAGCTTATCTAACTCTTTTTGATTTAGAATCTCTATTATGGAGTTCTGATAATCTACTCTATATATGGTGTCATTTAGAATGCCTACTCCAAGCACGCCATCGATGCTATCGAGAGGAATTAGAGTTTTGAGATCCGTTAGAATGGTTGCACTGCTGTATGCTGTATACTCTCCAAAATTAATAGAGAGCGTGTCGGCGCAATATATAGCCTCAATCTTATTCTCTCCTAATCCGTTCATTGTAACAGGAAACACTTCTCCGAGTCTGACCCCATTTTTCTGTAAAAACGTTGAATCTATAATAGTGATTCCAGCCCCAGTGTCATAGATGAAACGACCTTTGGCGTTTCCTGCAATGATTGCCTCTACATATAGATTATCTTTATACTTGATCGGTATTTGCTGTGCCGTTATTTTCATCACAGAGCATAAAAGCAATGTAAACGCCACAAAGGTTGTTTTAGTTAATAGTTCTTTCATCTAGCTATATTTTTACTTAGTGTTGATAAGTTCAATTATATCGCTGCTTGACATTGATCCAGGGTTGATGACTAGCTTGCTTTCGGGAATTGGACGTGAATGCTCGTCGCATGATTTTACCAACATCTCAAGCGTTGTGGTATCC
>CAMTOL010000205.1 GCA_947074135.1 uncultured Rikenellaceae bacterium | reverse complement strand
AAAAAGTTTAGACAACTACAGGAATCGGGGCTAACTTTCTTAAAATAAAATTTTCGTATTGAGTTAAAAATTTGGAGTTGTTAGGTGTACCTCCTTTTTCTAAAATAACGCTTCGAAATAGTATTAAAGGGTTCGCCAAACCTGATGATGGTAGCTACGAAGAACCTTGTTTGACACCCTATATTCAGGGTGCGGCTGTAATGATTAAGCGAAAGGTGATAGAGAGAGTTGGGGAATTGCCAGAGTGCTATTTTCTGTATTATGAGGAGCTTGATTGGTCGATTAGACTCTCTGAGGCTGGATACACTATGTGGTACTATCCAGTTGGAGAGGTGCTGCATAAAGAGAGTCAATCTACGGGTGTAACTAGTGGGTTGAAAGTCTATTTTATGACCAGAAATCGCCTAATTTTTGCCTCAAGAAATCGCAAAGGTGTTACTAAGTTTCTTTCGTTTGCTTTTCAAATGCTCTTAGCTTTCCCTAAAACTTATATTATGTTTTTAGCTCGTGGTAAAAATGACTATGCTGTTGCGGCTTGGCGTGGAGTAAGAGATTTTGTTTTGAAAAAGAAATCGTATTAATATGAGCAAATTATGGATAGAGAAAAAAACTACTCTATTGAGGTGCTTCGAGGGGTTGTAATCCTACTTATGATAGTCTATCACGTGATAGGTTCAGGTAGCGACGGCGCAATGAAGGAGCATTATCCCTCTGTGTGGAGATATATTTCAGATTGTTGTGGGTTTATAATTGTTCCGCTCTATGCCGCAATATCAGGCTGGGTGTATGCTATTAAAGATGTTAGCGTGATTGCTCCTCGAGAATTTATTGCTAATAAATTCCTTAGGTTAATTGTTCCCGCATTTACTGTCGGTACTCTCTATTTTGTAGTTCAATACTTTACTGCGGGTACTAATGTAACTGCTGAGTTAAGCTCTATCTGGAGAATATATGTTTTTCCATATACTATTTACTGGTTCTTACTCTCAATATTCCTGATCTTTGTATTTCAATATTTTGTTGATAGAGCAAATGTATGTGATTCCATTACAAAATACCTGTTTATTTTAGTGGTTGCTCTTGGGATATGCTATTTTATAAGTTTTGGTGTTGTAGCTGGAACTCCTAATGTTTTCTCGTACCAAGGGGCGCTTGGTATTTATATATATTTCTTAATTGGACTAGGAGTAAAGAGGTTTAATGATTTCTTTAAGCCAATTGCAAAACTATTTGGTTATAGCTCGGTTGTGCTACTGGTTGCTCTTATAAATTGGATCTGGTTTTATCGAAGTGGGGTCTTCGGTGGCACTATTTTCACGCTCTTAGTTCCAATATTTACGTGTGGGATAATAATTTTGTTATTACAGTTGAAACTCAATCTCAAATTGCTGGTGTGGGTTGGTGGATATTCTTATGGAATCTATCTATTTCACGGATTTGGAACAGCTGGAGGTAGAATTATACTTAATGCCTTTGGAATTACAAACTCGACAGTTGTTTTCTTTGTTTCATTTGCAGTGGCACTTTTTTGTTCAATTTTAGCTGTTATAATTATCAAAAAAATAAAAATTGCAGATTTCTTACTTTTGGGGGCAAAATGGCGTTGATTTTTTTACATACTATGTAGCTCAAAATAGTTATATATGGTTATGATTTGATGTTATTGCAAATATAACGATATATTGTTTGGAATAGTTGTTTTTTTTTCTCAAATTTGTTGAGAATCTTGTACCATATAGTGTAGTTATTAGTTTTAAAAACACAGTTTTATGTCGATTATGCAAACTGCTATTTTTTAATAGTAGTTATTCTAAATTATGGCAGAGAAAGAGAGTAAATATAAGGCATTATCGCTATTTGTAAACTTAGTGTTTATTGTTGCATCGCTTATTGCGGCTGTGTTTAGTTTCTTTTCTGTTTACAGCTACAAATTTCCAGATTCATCGTTAGCAATCTGGTGTAGTGTGGTGATTGTTCCATTGTTGTTGTTCAATATATTTCTTACACTGTTTTTTCTCTTTAGAAAACTATATGTCTTTGCTCTTCTTAGTTTTATAGTTACTATTGTTATTGCTCCGTCTGTAGTGGCATTTAATATATCAAGGGTAGATGTGCAGGACAAAAAACTATTAAATATTGCTTCCTATAATGTGAGAGGGTTTAATCTATACAACTCTTTAGCGAAGAGTTCAGGAGATATTGCCTATTGGGCGAAACGAGAGGATATAGATGTGCTGGCTCTTCAAGAGTATGCTGTTGTTGGTTCAGTTGATGAGTTTATAACCCAGTTTGATACTACTGAGTACTTTCTGAAAAGTTACCTTAAAGAGGGTGCTCGCAAAATTGCAAACGGAGTTGCTCTATTATCTCGACACCCAATTCTTAGTTCTGCCTCGCTGCAAGATTCGGATTCGGTGGTCTATGCAATGTATTGTGACCTAAACATAGATCAAGATACGATTCGAGTCTTTAATATTAGACTCCATACCACAAGCATTAATCAATCTGCCAAAGGTGTCAACTCTGAGTCGTTCTATGCCAATCAAAATGCAATGTCAATGTTTGAGCTCTATCTAACTAACGCACAGAAGAGAGCTGCTCAAGCTAAAGAGATAGTTAAATGGATTGGCGACTCTCCTTACCCAGTATTGTTGTGTGGTGACTTTAATGACACCACAACTTCATACACTAGTAAATTAATAGCAGATGAACTAAATGACAGCTTTTTTGAGGCAGCTTTTGGCTACTCTTACACATATAAGGGATTTTATAAAACTCAACGAATTGACTATGTGATGTATGGAGATGGTTTTAGAGCTGCTAGTTATACCTCGCCCTCGTTGGAAATGTCAGACCATAATCCTGTTTTGGTTTCGTTAATAATCGATAAATAATTACCTAAATTACCTAGTGATGATAGTTCTTTTTTGGGTCTTCCTTTCAGTCGTTTTCTATACCTATTTTGGGTATGGGATTTTACTCTATTTTATGGTGCTTATTAAAGAGTGTTTTAAAGCTAGAGAACAATATGTAGTCGATGAGGCATTGTTGCCACAGATAACCCTTGTTATAGCAGCCTATAACGAACAAGATATTGTGGAACAGAAGATGGCTAATTGTAGAGCGTTGAATTATCCTGCCTCTAAACTTACAATTATGTGGGCTACCGATGGCAGTAGCGATGCAACTAACGAACTACTCAAAAAATATGAAGATGTAGTGGTATCGTTTAACCCTGCTCGTAAAGGCAAAACTGCTGCCATAAACAACGCAATGAAGATTGTAACGACTCCTATTGTTGTCTTTACGGACGCTAATACGGTGCTTTGTAACGATGCGCTCCTAAATATTGGAGTTACATTTAGTGATCCAAAGGTGGGGTGTGTAGCTGGCGAGAAACGAGTGTTGAGCGATAGTAGCGATACCGCTAGTTCGTCGGGTGAGGGTGCATATTGGAAATATGAGTCGAAGCTCAAAGAGTGGGATTATAGACTTAGTTCGGCTGCTGGCGCTGCGGGAGAGCTGTTTGCTATTCGCTCTGAACTCTATGAACCAGTTAGCGAAGATACGCTGCTCGATGATTTTATTATTTCACTCAAAATTGTCCAAAAAGGATATATTATTGCCTATCGAAGCGATGCTTATGCTATGGAGAGTGGTTCGGCAGATATGGCTAACGAGCAAAAACGAAAGGTGAGAATTGCTGCAGGTGGCTTGCAGTCAATTTGGCGTCTAAGAGGGCTATTTAACCCATTTAAGTATGGAATATTTACTCTTCAGTACATTTCGCATCGTGTTTTGCGTTGGACTATTACACCATTGATGTTCTTTGCGCTTCTGCCAATCAATATCATTCTAGTCATACAAGGTCATTTGGGTCTTTATTTGTGGATGTTAATTGCTCAAGATTTGAGGTGCGGCGTGTGGGG
>CAMTOL010000204.1 GCA_947074135.1 uncultured Rikenellaceae bacterium | reverse complement strand
TTGAAGAGTATATGTAGAGAGATTTACCTCTTCTAAAAGATGATTTCCGCACCTTTATATACCTCTCCCAGATTCTTCAAGCCGAAGGAATTAAAATTGCTATGGAGGGTCACCGCCAAAAACGACCTTGGACAATGGGATCGCTATACTGGCAGGTAAATGACTGCTGGCCTGTTACCTCTTGGTCTTCAATAGACTCAGAAATGCGCTGGAAAGCACTCCAATTCTATGCTAAAAACAGTTTCGCTCCTACTGCAATCTTATTCGAAGCTATTGACTCGACATCTCAAGTGAAACTTTGGGGAGTAACCGACGAAATGAAAGTGAGAAAAGGGAAGGTTATTATATCTCTTATCGACTTCAATGGCAAAGTGCTCTGGAACGAAGAGTTAGAGGTTAATATACCTAAAAACGGCAATCAAGAGATAATGTTCCGCTCGGTTAAAGAGTTGCTAAATAATTCAAAAGCCAGAAATGTTGCACTTGTTGCTCAGGCCGTTATTGATGGAGAACAAAAAATGGCAATACACTACTTCGAGAAGTTTAAGAATCTAAATCTACCAAAGGCTAATTATGACGTCGATTACGTTAAAGTCGGTAGCGGTAAGATATTGGCAACAATAACTGCAAATGTGCTTCTTAAAAACGTGCTATTCGAGGCCGAGAAAATTCAGAATAATCCAAGTGATGCCTATTTCGATATGCTTCCAGGCGAAACTCGGACAATCGAGCTTAACTTTGAGCAGGACTATCCAATTGAGGAGTTAGGCATATTTGTTACAACACTCAATAATTTAGTGGGTAGACCATCTGTAAAACCAGTTAAGAACGATGTGAAAAGCGAATAATATCCTCAGTTAATTATAATTCAGACGATATACGTAAAAAACACCTTAATTGCGGAGTTATTCTCCCAATTAAGGTGTTTTCTTGTAATGACAAAGGGGTGGGGTATAGTGGAGGAGAAGTAGCTGGTAAAATCGCTATAAGCAATTGTTCATTAGCTTGGCGAAAACTAATTTGGATACAAAAACAGTGTTTATACAGCTGTTAGTTTGCTATCTCATTGTTGAAAAACTCTTCAATCGCAAACTGTGCTGACGAGTTGGACGAGGACTCCACATATAATCTAACTTCACTAGCTCCGCTACGTTCGAGCAACCATCTCTTTAGTTTTTCAATCTCTTCACTTTTCAATCCACTCCTATTTTTTAGTTCCAGTACACACACAATTCGATGTCCAACAATATCACCATTAGGATTTGTAATCTCGCCTCCCGATAGTTCAACCTCAGTAATAACATCATAAAGCGTTTTAAGCTCTTTTGTAATAGCATTTACTGCAATTGTATCACGATGAAAACGCTCCAACTTAGCCTCTAATTTCTTAATTAAAGCATTTTTTTCATCAATAATTTGTGTGTTACTTCGAAGTACATTTGTGAGTGTGGCATTGTCTATAGCATCCTTGTTATTTGCTTGACGCACAATAAGTTTGGTATCTTTGAGCGAGAATAGATTTAACTGGTTTGTCGCCGCCTCAATAGCATCTTTCGAAAGAGTTTCACCCATCATTACCACCTCTATCTTATTGCCATCTCCTCTTGGGTCATATGTGTATGAGTAGTTCACGACCTCGCTGCTTTCAAAAATAAATACTTTATTGATAAAATTCGAGGCAGCAGTTTCAAAGATTGTCCTTTGAACAATACCGTAAGCCATAATAACGCTCGGCACAACAGTAATTACTACTATTGTTGCCATAATTCGATTTACCTTTTTAGTGCGAGCAACATCGAGCTGTTTTTTTCGTTCATATTTCAAAAAACGAACAATAAAAAAGGTTGCAAAAGCGATAAATACGGCATTAATAAAAAATAGGTACAACGCTCCTCCAAAATAGCTCCATTCGCCACTTGCTAATCCAAATCCTGCTGTACACAACGGAGGCATAAGCGCAGTTGCAATAGCAACACCTGGGATAACTGTCGATGTTCGATCTTTGCGTGATTGAGCAACAATTCCTGCCAAACCACCAAATGAAGCAATCAATACATCCCAAATTGTAGGCGTTGTACGTGCCAATATTTCGCTCTGAACAATTGTGAGTGGCGATAACCAAAAATAGATGGTCGAAACAACCAACGAAATCGAGACTGAAAACACAAAGTTGCGTAATGAGCGTTTAAAAAGCTCGAAGTCATTAATTCCTAACGCAAGCCCGATACCCATAATTGGGCCCATTAAAGGGGAAATTAGCATAGCTCCAATGATAACCGCTGTCGAATTAACATTAAGCCCAACACTAGCCACAACAATGGCAAACATCAAAATCCAAAGATTAGTGCCTCTAAATTCGACTCCCTTGCGTATATTCTCGACAACTTCATTCTGCTCCGCTTTGTCTTCGTTCAAATCAAAACGATTACGAAGAAACGAAATCAGAGAGCCAAAAATCGACTTCATCTGTCGTTGTTCTCGTTGATGATCGATATCATATTTGTCGTCGTTCATACTCATTAATTTTAATCGTTAGATTCTGTTCTCTTTTGGCGTTTAGGCGGAGCAACTACGACCACAATCTCACCTTTGGGTGGTGTAGTAGTAAAATGTGATGCCAACTCTTTTAGCGATCCTCGTACTGTTTGCTCAAATTTCTTAGAAATCTCACGGCTTACGCTCGCTTGGCGTTCAACTCCACATACTTCGGACAACTGTTCGAGTGTTTTGACTAAACGGTGAGGTGATTCATATAATATGAAAGTACATGACAATTCGGACAACTCTTTGAGTTTTGTTTGGCGTCCCTTCTTAACAGGCAAGAATCCAACAAACATAAAACAATCGGCAGGAAGTCCACTATCGACCAATGCTGGAACAAAAGCAGTAGCGCCTGGCAAACATTCAACTTCAACCCCTCTGTCAACACATCGACGCACTAATAGGTACCCTGGGTCGGAAATTGAGGGTGTGCCAGCATCCGATATTAAAGCAACTACCTCGCCATTCTCTATTCTATCAACAATTCTATCAACAGCTGAGTGTTCGTTGAACTTATGAAAGCTCTGCATCGGTTTCTTTATTTCGAAATGAGAGAGCATAAAAGAGCTTGTCCGAGTATCCTCGGCAACTATAAGGGTAGCCTCGTCTTTGAGAATTCTAAGTGCACGAAGCGTTATATCCTCAAGATTGCCTATTGGCGTTGGTACAACAAATAATTTCATAAATAATCTTATTAGCAAAAGGTCATTCGAATTTTGCGGCCATTTTAGCCACAAACTCTTCTGCGGTAGGATTTTGAGAACTCCAATTGTATTTCTGGCCTATGTATATAAGCAACTCATCAAGCGACTCAATTAAATTGAGTTTAGCCATTTCAGCTTCGTAAAAAGTTATATCATTACAGAATAAATCGTGTACAAATCGTTCAGTCTGTTGGTTTTCTTCCGATTTTTCATCTTGAAAAACATTCTGAGATTGCGTATTGTCCATTTCAATCTCTTTCTGTTCTTCGACTACCACGTCTTGTTCTTTATGTTCTACCTCCTTTTTTTGAGGTTCATTATCGCCAATCTCATCATTTGCTAGCATCTGTTTAGATTCTTCGTCAAGCTCCGAATCTTCAGTTTGCTTACACTGTTCGTTGTCGATAGAGGTAATGTGTTCTTCATCAGGATTGTTTTGTTGCGTTTCAATGCAGTTATCGCAATCCTCGTTTTTAGATGGTTCCATTTCGTTATCGTCACATTGGCGAGCAATCACACCCGAAACGAGAGGAGCTATTTTGTTGTTATCAACGATTTCGCTATTTCCCTTAGATTTATCCAATGCTTGAGATTCATTTTGTTGATCGTCAAGTGAAATAAAGAGTTCATAGAGCTGTTGCATTCTTTTAATGGCGATATCGCTTTCAATTTTTGGAGCATACCCTTGTT
>CAMTOL010000203.1 GCA_947074135.1 uncultured Rikenellaceae bacterium | reverse complement strand
ACAAAGGAGAACCAGGGGAGGGGAACGTAGTGGGAGACAAGCAAGAACTGACCGACGGCTAGGAGGCGTGGTGTGCACAATGGAAGATGATTGCACAAAAAGTGGAGGAGTTAGAAGCAGAGTATATTGATTCAATAGTTATCTACAAGGTCAACACTGAAAAAGAGCAAGCATTGGCAGCAGCATTTGGCATTCGTTCAATTCCGTCGTTGTTGTTTATCCCAATGGAGGGCAAACCAAGAATGTCACAAGGAGCAATGAGTAAGTCCGATTTCAAAAAGGCTATCAACGATATTCTACTTAAGAAAGAACAGTAGTTTGGCTCAAAGCTAGAGTTTAGGACCGCTACATTATTGCAAACACTAGAGTTCAAGCAAACAATAAAAAGCGAAGATGGAGAAATTATGTAGAATACGTGATATTCAACGTAGCGTAATAAAATTCGAGCGAGATTTTATGGCTCATTATGGCATTTGTTTAAATGGCGCAATGGCTCTTTACATTCTAAACCAACATAGCGAACTAACGGCTGGAGAGATTAGCTCGTTACTACAACTAACTCCTTCGAACACATCGAAGGTCATCTCCTCAATTGAGGATAGAGAGTATATAGAGCGGAGTTTTTGCAGCAAAGACAAACGGCAAATGCGTTTTAAAATTAACACTAAGGGCAAGAAACTTTTAGACTCCATCGATTGCAAAAAACTCGGCATTTGTGAATCTCTTGACAAATTGACAAACTAAAGTTTGGTAATCAGACATTGATTACATCCAAAATCGACAAAAAGTTCAACCGAATGGCTTATAAAAATCATTGTTTTATCATTGTAGCCACTCAATAGACGCTCTACGACTAGCCTTTCGGTTTGAGAATCGAGAGCTGAGGACAACTCATCAAAAAGCATAATACTACCACTGCACAGTAGGGCTCTAGCAATTGCAATTCTCTGCGCTTGTCCTTCAGAGAGCACTCCTCCACCCTCTCCGCAAATAGTATCGAGTCCGTCAATAAGTTCATAGACAAACTCTGCCGCCGCAGTATGAATAGCTTTCTCAATCATCTGTTCTGAAGCCGACTCATTACCAAGCAGTAAGTTCTCGCGTATTGTACCGCTCATCAACGAGTTGCCTTGGGGCACATAGACAAAGTTTGCTCTTGTCGAAACATCGGTCACTAGGCTGTTGACATCATTATAGAGTTCAACTACACCTTTTTGCGGTTTAACAAGCGACAATAATAATCTAAAGAGTGTGGTTTTACCAACTCCTGACTCTCCTGTTACAACCGTGCGACTTTTTGGCGTAAAATCATACGAGAAATCTCTGAAAATTTGGTTTGCAGGGGCTTCATAGCAAAAATCTACACTACGTATCCGAACACCAATCGGAGCCTCAACAATTTCACTTACACTACTAGACTCAACCTCCAGTTCAAAAAGCTCATCAACACGCTCCGAAGCAGTAGCCGCAGAGGTAAACTTTGGCACAAGCGATGCTAAAAGCGCAACAGGTCGTTGAATTTGAGATACTAGCTGCAAGAAAGCTACCATCACACCGTAACCAATAATACCTTCACTAATCTGCCAAGCTCCATAAATAAAGGTCACAAGGTAGCCGGTCGAAAAGCCAACAAACATCACAATACGAGAATAGAGCGCAAAACGAGTATGTTTTACTGTTTTATCGTAGAGCTCACTTTGCAGTCCACAAAGTCGCATTACCACACTATCTAAAGCCCTATGGGTTTTAATTACTAATCGATTCTGAACTCCTTGTAAAATGTGTGACTCTATATCAGAGTCGCTACTACGTACTCTGTGAGTTAGGCGTTTCATTTTGAAGTACCAAAACTTGCTAAAGAACAAAAATAGAGGAAAGAGTCCAACAACCACCCAGGCCAACCTGCTATCGAGAATAAGCAAGAAAACAAAAGCAGCGACAAACTGAACAATTGTCACAAGAAGAGTTGGAAAATCGGTAGAAACAAACTCCGAAAGCTCTCTTACATCACGCTCAACACGATTCATTTTGTCGCCGCTGTGATGTTTCTCGCGACCCAACCACACCAAATTTATCAACCTCTCGAATAGAGTGTGCCTTAGTAAAATCTGCAATCTAGTGCCGCTCAATTTCTCCACGCTCACAACTATACTAGATAGTAAAACCTCGAAAATCATCGACCCCGACAGCACGATAACCCAGCAGAGAAAACTCTCATCGCTCACCGCAGTTGCAACATCTATCACCTGTTTTGCAGAATAGACAAAAAGCATCGAAAAAGCAACACGCAATAGTCCAAGCAGAGTAACCAACAAAATTGATCCTCGTATCTTAGCACTATATTTAAGCAGCCACCTCATTTATCAATTACTCAACGATTCCTGCGTCAAACCAAGCTTTACAAAGTGCTTCACTATCAATCAATGCACGCTGAGAATCAACATCATACTCTTCTAAAAGCATTTTCGACAACAACTCAACATCAAAACTATCCAAACTAACTACCTGTTCCCAAAGAAATGCAGCAGTTGAGTTCATCGAAATCATCTTCGAAAAGTTAATATTCTCAACCCCTGTCGCAACAACAACCGATTCTCCAGCAACTTTGCGGAGTTCAAAACCACTCTTTACTTTCATAATTTTTGTATGTTTTTTCTATAAACTCTACGATAAAGACCTAACAAATATCTTCTCAAAAAAAACAACCGAACCCAAATTTTGATCTTTAAACGATAAAACAATGTTTGGCAATTAATCGTTTTCTCGCCTCTAACCACTTCTTCGACAAGACCATAAATATCATCGTCCGAGCAACTCTCTGTTCCAACCAAATTACCATCGCCCATCAATATAAATCCGTCATCGGACATCTTTATAATCCTATGAACAACGTAGATGCCAACATTAGTTTTGGCAAGAACAGCATCGCCAACTCCATAACTCATCTGTTTACTTAGCACCACAAAATCTCTGCCTCCTACAATAAAGGGCAGCATACTATTGCCCTTGACTTTCAGAGTGACACTCTTGCCTTCTGACAATAATTTGCAAGCATCATCGAGCAGTAACTCATTGCTGACTATAACTTTGCGAACATTCATCGTTTTATCAAGCCTGTATAACAAACCTCAGCTGCATTTTCATTTGGCAGACACCTCATCTCAAAACTTTGGCACAGCTCAACTGACCGTTCGACAGCAGAGTGTAACAAATTAGTTGAATCTTTGTCCCAACGAATACACGAACAACTAGGCAGCAGTGAAGCATAACTTTTAATTGACGATAGGTTAACTAACTCATTCTGTGGAGCTCTGACAATGCGAACAAACGCACCAACTTCGCAAACCCTATTGCGATAACAAGAGGTCTTACCACTCCAAGGCGAACCGTAAACTTTTACGACATCGCCCTCAACGCGAACTATCGGATTATCGTCATTGAGCAACTCCGAACCATCGATTGCAGAAAGCCACATACGGGAATGAGTACTCTTTCCCGTTCCACTCTTACCCATAAATAGATAGCCTTTACCATCTTTCTCGATAACCGAGGAGTGAATAACATAGGCTCCAAACTTTACAGCATAGAGAGCATACAACAACATCAAAGCATTGTTCAAACCATATAGTTTATGTTGCAACTCTACTCCTCCTAACTCAACTTCAACCTTAGCATCGGTATTATATCTAAGTGAGTGAATATTATCTGTATATGGGTCACCATAACGGACTATAGTCCACTCGCTCGATTTATAGACCTTGAAAAAGCATATCTCGCCATTAAACTCTCCTACCAACTCACTCTCTCCCCGTTCAAAACTATCCACAACCCTTAGCGAACAGAGGTTATGCGATAATGCTTCATCATAGTCGAGTCGAAAAGGCTCATAAGCACTCAAACTCTACCACAACGGAATCTGTTTAGTAAGATCGATTGTGAAAA
>CAMTOL010000202.1 GCA_947074135.1 uncultured Rikenellaceae bacterium | reverse complement strand
GAGTGTGAAGGGGTTACGTCACGGGGTAATACGCTTGCAAATGGGCAGAGGTGTTGGAAGCAGATGCTTTCAGCACGTTCAGAGAGGAAGGAGTATTTAATGGTGGGGTTGCAGAATCTTTCCGGCGCAATATTTTAGAACCAGGTGGAACAGAACACCCGATGACAATGTATATCCGTTTTGCTGGTTCAGAGCCAACAATAGAACCATTGATTGAGAAGATGGGGCTAGGTGAAGCAAAAAAATAGATTAAAATTGAACATAAAGAAGTCTGACGAAACCATTTTGTCAGACTTTTTTTTTGTATATTTAGCACTGATTAATTTAATAAGAGAATGAGTATAATAGAAGATGTAGAGAGGAGGCTTCACAAGGAGGTCGATACTACTTACCGTAAATTTAATGCCAATATCGTAAATACCTCAATGCCGCTGCTTGGGGTTCGTATGCCTATACTTCGTGATATTGCAAAACAGATTATTCGCAATGGGCAGTGGAGAGATTTTTTGGATAATCAGAGTTCTGAACTTTACGAGATGGCTATGATTCGTGGTTTTGTAATTGCTGGAGTTGCCAAAAAGGAGGGATTTGAGTGGTTGGAGGAGCAGCTCAATAGTTTTGTGCCAACTATCGAAAACTGGGCAGTTTGCGACTGTTTTTGTGGCGAACTTAAAGTTGCTAAGAAATATAGAGATGAGTTGATGCCCATAATTGAACGAAATATAGACTCTGGAGGCGAGTTTGAAGTGCGATGGGGCGTAATAATGTTGATGAGCTACTACCTAGATGAGCAGTTTGTCGATTTTACGTTAGCAAAACTTCAAACTATCGACACTTCGCAGTACTATGTAATGATGGGAGTTGCTTGGGCACTATCGGTTGGTTACATCAAACATACCGAAAAAGTTGAGAGGTTAATTGTCGAGCAGAAATTTTCGAAAACAACTCACAATAAGGCAATATCGAAAATCTGCGATTCATTTCGTGTTCACAACGACGCAAAAGAGCGTATAAAATCACTTAGAATTAAATAATAATATTGATATAAAAATTGTATGGTTTTTGCTGTTAACTCCTCGCCCACAGAGTTAACAGCTTTTTTTTATATAAATAATCATACCATACAATGAGAAACAGGCTACTTTTTCTGTTATGCACTACCACGCTTTGGCTAGTAATGGTCGGTTGTTGGCAGCGAAGCGAACCAATTACACTGATAAGACCAGTTAAAACCACTGAAGTTAAACCATTAGCCTACTATGACAAAGAGTTTGTAGGAACAGTATCAGCTGTTGAATGGAGTAATCTTGCTTTTCGAGTGGGTGGACTAATCGATAAGATGAATATTGTAACTGGGTCTGTTGTCGAGAAGGGGCAGATAATTGCCGAACTCGACCAAAGCGACTTTAAATTGCAACTTGCGGCAAATAAATCGTCGTTCGAAACAGCCCAATCTAATCTACAGCGTTGCGAACGATTACTTGCAAAACAGGCAATTTCGGTTCAAGACTATGAAAATGCTCGTGCACAGTTGGAACAAGCTAAAGCTTCATACACATACTCGCAGTATCAGATGGAGTATTCGAAACTTAGAGCACCTTTTTCGGGGTCTATTGAACATAAATATGTTGAGAATTTTCAACGTGTCAACGCAGGAGAGTCGGTCTGTAAACTTATAAATCCAAATCTATTGGAGGTTAATTTTATACTACCCCAGAGCGATATTGCAATGACGAAGCTCAAAAAGGGCTTTTACGTAGAGTTTACCAACTACTCAAACCAACTCTTTAGTGCTGTAATTAAAGAGGTTGTAGATGCATTGGTCGATGGAGCTGGTATTCCAGTGACGCTAACGATTAATGACCCTAATTTTGGGGCTGCAAAATACAATATCAAGCCCGGATTTGCTTGTCGAGTTAAGGTACAGATTAAGGGTGAAGTAATTGATAATCAATATTTCAGTGTACCAATTACAGCAATCTTCTCCCCTATTGATGTAATCGACAAAAAATTTGTGTGGCTTTACAATCCTTCGACATCTACAGTCAATCGAGTTGAGGTTACCACAAACGGACTTGTCGGAAACGACAATGTAATTGTCAGCAGTGGGCTAAGCAGTGGGGATATTGTAGTTACAGCCGGCATTTATCAAATCACTGAGGGTCAAAAAGTTACCCTAAATTAACCATTGATAACAAGTTTATAAAGATGAATATTCCAAAATTCGCAATTGATTATCCAAAAATCATATATTTTTTTTTGGTAATAATGTTAGTAGGAGGTTTTTTGTCGTTCGATAAACTAGGCAAAAAAGAGGATGCTCCATTTGTTATTAAGCAAGTAGTGCTTGTAACATCATACCCTGGAGCAACCCCTCAAGAGGTCGAACAACTGATTACCGAACCAATTGAGCGTGAGGTTCAGTCAATGGCTGGAGTTAAGACTATAAAATCTGAGAGCTATTTTGGGCTTTCGAAAATATCTGTTGAACTATTTCCTTCAATCCCACCTCAACAAATTCCTCAAAAATGGGACGAACTTCGCCGCAAAACCCTCAATATTCAACCTCAACTTCCCTCTGGTGCTTCGCAAATAAGAGTAAATGACGATTTTGGCGATGTTTTCGGTATCTACTATGGTTTAACTGCCAACGAGGGATATGGTTATGACGACCTTAGAGAGTGGGCTCAAAAGATTAAAACAGAGTTAGTAACTGTTGATGGAGTGCAAAAAGTGGCACTCTACGGCGAACAAACGCAAGTTGTCAATGTCTATATACCGCTCTCAACTCTTGCGAATCTTGGTATTGACCCTTCGACTATTAGTCAGATTGTTTCGACTCAGAATCAATTGGTTAATAGCGGTGTAAAACAAGCAGGGAGTCTTAGTTTGACTATTAATGCGACTGGGACTTATCAAAATTTAGACGATATCAGGGCTCAAGTGCTAACTGCTGGTGACGGCGTTCAGGTTAAGCTTGGCGATATTGCGTCAATCGAGAAAGGTTACCAAGAACCAACCTCGACTATGATGTTCGTAAATGGCAAACCAGCAATAGGTATAGGGGTTTCGACACTTCCAGATAGAGATGTTGTAAAGACAGGTAAACTTGTCGAAGAACAACTCGCTCAAACAATGACACTGGTACCTATTGGACTCGAAATGGTGCCACTATATCTCGAAAATCAAATTGCAGACCAAGCTAACAACGGATTTATACTCAATCTAATTGAATCACTACTAATTGTAATCGTTGTTATTCTGCTTGTTATGGGTTGGCGAGCGGGAGTGTTGATAGGCAGTTCCCTACTCTTCTCTATTGGTGGAACGATGCTTATAATGCTATTTATTGGCACTGGACTCAACCGTACTTCACTTGCAGGGTTTATTATTGCAATGGGAATGCTAGTCGATAACGCGATTGTGGTTACCGACAATGCTCAAAACAATATAAAACGAGGAATGAGCCGCCGTGATGCACTAATAAATGGGGCGATTCAACCACAATGGGGGCTACTCGGAGCAACTTTCATTGGTGTTTGTTCGTTTCTACCGCTCTATCTTGCACCTTCGGCAACGGCTGAAATAGTAAAACCGCTGTTCATCGTTCTTGCCATCTCACTAGCTCTTAGTTGGATACTAGCATTAACTCAGACACCTCTATTTGGCGAATTTATACTCAAAGCCAATGCCTCAAACAAAGAAAAAGAGCCTTATAGTGGTAAGTTTTACGACAGATTTAGAAAACTGCTCTCAAAACTAATTCGTTTCCGATGGTTGACAATTATAGGTGTCGTTTTGTTGCTACTAGGCTCACTAGCAGTACTTAACTACTCACCAAAAAGCTTTTTCCCACTGATGGATAAGCCATATTTTAGACCTGCCTGCTTCTTGCCCGACGGCTATTCGATTTACGATACAAAATAGCACGGTGGGCGCTAGGCCGACTGGTTAGCGACACAGCCAGAAGG
>CAMTOL010000201.1 GCA_947074135.1 uncultured Rikenellaceae bacterium | reverse complement strand
CCATGTGTTCCTAGTTCTTACACCGCGTTTTTTTTTCCATCGTGCGAAGGTGTACGCAACAATGAACGTCCTTGTAATCCCGACAAGACAGCATCTCTAACTGATATAGGAAAGAGAGTGTCGAGTGTTTTTGTTTGTGGTAGTTAACCTATTTTCAAATCATCTTTACAGTATTTAACCTCACCTGTCGATGGTTTTACAAGTGTTAAGATAGTTTTTACAAGTGTAGTTTTCCCACCGCCATTAGGTCCAATTATACCAATAAAATCTCCACTACAAATGCTCAAGTTGGCATCACAGAGTACCTCTTTTGTGTCGTAAGCAACGCTTATTGATGATAATTTTATTAGCTCCACTTTTTTTAGAAAATTAAACTCAGTTATTAACTCTTAATTTACAGCGACTTACTTAGTTTAAGTAGCTCCTCGTTCCATCTGTTTGACAATGGGTCGAACTCCGTCAGCGACACCCCAATCTCATTGGCTATAACTTTTGCCATTGCATCAGAAGTGCCAACACTGTAAAAAATTGTATTTATCCCTGCCTCGCGCATCTGTTCCACAATATCACGTATCTGCCTTGCGCTAGGTTCTTTACCTTCGATTTCGAGTGCAAGTTGAGTAAGCCCAAAATCTTGTGCAAAATAGGTTAATGAGGGATGAACAATTGCAAAACTCCTATTTTTGCAATTGTTTGAAATAATACTATCTATTTGTATTTCAGTATTTTCAATTACTTTAACTATCGAGTCGTATCGAATTTTATTCAGTAATTTATTCTCTCTTAACTCCCCAGCCACACGATGCGCCATTTTGAGCATCAATTTAGGCGAGAGCCACGTATGAGGGTCAACTCCGTGAGAGTGACCTTCGTGATGTTCGTGCGAACAGCTACCAGTCACAACCTCAATGTTTTCGCTTAAGTCCACAAACTCTGTTTTGGGAGCAACAGTGGCAATACGACTCTTTAATTCAGTTTCAAAATCCAGAAGTCCAATACTAATATAGAGTTCAGCTTTCGATAGTTTTTCTAATTGCGCAACAGTTGGTTCGTAAGTTTCGGGCGACATAGACTCCGGAACAAGTACCGTAACCGATACTGTAGAATCAACCATAGAGCTAACCAACCATTTGAGAGGTGCGATAGATACCACAATACCTGTTTTATCATTTTGATTAGGTGTGCAACCACTGATAATCAACCCAACAATAAATAAAATCGAATAAAGAAACCTCATATTTTGATTCTAAAAAGATATAACAGCTAAATATTAAAAAAAACTAGCAACTATCTCGCACACAGATTCCAACCCCTCTTTGTCATCTTCGTCAAAAGAGGCGAGAGTGTTACTGTCAACATCTAGTACTCCAACAACTATACCGTTAACAAATATTGGCACAACAATTTCGGAACGAGAGAGTGAACTGCAAGCAATATGCCCTGGAAATTGTTCGACATCGTCAACGACCAGCGTCTTTGCTTCACTCCAAGCAGTTCCGCATACCCCACGTCCACGTTTGATACGTGTACACGCCACACCTCCTTGGAATGGAGCAAGTATCAGCTCATCACCCTCGACCAAATAGAAACCAATCCAAAACCAACCAAACACTTCACGAAGTAGAGCAGTAGTGTTGGCTAGATTAGCCATTTTGTTACTCTCCCCCTCTGTCAGTGCCTTCAGTTGCGTTAAAACAAGTTCATACTTATCCTTTTTAGATAGGTTGCTATCAACTACTATATCGTGCGCCATTATTGTAGTATCATTTTGTGTATTAATGTTTTTGAGCAATAATTATCTCCAGCCACGTATAAAATCGATAGTCGCCATTCTCTTTTTGTTTTGAGGCTGCAACTCGTCAACATATAGCCAACCGTCTGTTCCTCTAACTCTTAGATAGCTCTTCGAATCGGTTTGCCAAACTCCAACCTCAATGTTTTGAGCCTCATTTTGAATATCGTGCTCGAAATGTGAAGTAACAATCTTCGCCACAACATCCTCTTTTACTGTGTTTTCAATACTTCTAGCTCCACTAACACAGCACCAAGCAGCAGGATAGGGTGAAAGACCTCTAATTTTGTTGTGAATATCGATAACTGACTTATCAAAACTCAACTCACAATCCTCCTTGAAAATCTTAGGAGCAGGTCGATAAAGCGTTTCGTTTTGATTTTGCACTATTGGTTTAACCTCGCCTTTGTCAATAGCATCAACTGTCTGAGTTACAAGTTTTGCACCAACATCCATAAGTCTATTATATAGATTTTCGAGGTTGTCGCTAGGCAAAATCTCGACCTCTTGCTGCATAATTATTGCTCCGCAATCGATTTTATCGTTCAAAAAGAAAGTAGTAACGCCAGTACGTGTTTCGCCATTGATTATAGCCCAGTTAATCGGTGCTGCACCTCTATAGTGTGGAAGCAACGAAGCGTGGAGATTGAAAGTACCTAGTTTGGGCATATCCCACACTACTTGTGGCAGCATACGAAAGGCAACTACAATAAACAAATCCGCGTCTAATCCTTTGAGTTGCGTTAAAAACTCTTCATCTCTTAGTTTTTCAGGCTGAAGTAGGGTAATGTTTTTATTATTTACCTCATTATACTCCTCAATGCAATTTTTAACAGCACTTTTGGTTAGCTGTCTTCCTCTACCGGCAAGTCTATCGGGAACAGTTACAACTCCCACAACATCGTATCCTTTATCGAGTAGAGCAGTCAACGGAGCAACAGCAAACTCAGGCGTACCCATAAAAACAATTTTCATATAGTGAGTTTTAAAATGAGTTAATTTATGAGAAATGTAGTAATTACATTTGTAATTTCAGTCCATTTACAAATGTAACAAACTACTTAATTACATTTGTAAATAAACCTAATTTGTGTCCCATATCTCGTTCTTTGCTTTCTAGATACTTCAGATTGTGCATATTAGGTTTGATTACAATTGGAATGTTTTCAACTATTTTAAGACCATAACCTTCAAGTCCAATCCTTTTTTGAGGATTATTTGTTAAGAGTTTAATATTGCGCACACCAACTTCGTGAAGAATATTTGCACCAACTCCATAATCTCTTTCATCTGGTTTGAACCCAAGTGCAGTGTTTGCATCAACAGTATTCATTCCCTCTTCTTTAAGTTTATAAGCCTTAATCTTATTAAATAGACCGATACCTCGCCCTTCTTGCATCAAATAGAGTATTACACCCTTTCCTGCATCCTCACTCATTCTCATCGAATGGGGACGCTGATCGCCACAATCGCAACGACAAGAGCCAAACACATCACCAGTCAAACAAGAGGAGTGAACACGTACTAAGACTGGCTCATCGTCACTCCATTCACCTTTTACAAGTGCTGCGTGCTCTAGACCATTGCTTTTTTGTATAAACGGAATCATTTCGAAATCTCCCCAAGCGGTAGGTAGTTTAACTCTTTCGCCTTTTTGTACAAGTGACTCACTTTTAAGACGATAAGCAATCAAATCGGCTATCGAAATAATACGTAAATTATGTTTTTCTGCAATCTCAATTAGCTGTGGCATACGTGCCATAGTACCATCTTCGTTCATAATCTCAATCAAAGCACCACCAGGATTCATACCAGCCAATCGAGTTAAATCTACAACCGCTTCCGTATGTCCAGGACGACGTAAAACCCCTCTATTTTGCGCTCTAAGTGGAAATATGTGCCCTGGGCGACCTAAGTCCTGAGGACGTGTTTTAGGGTCAACTAGCGCCCTTATTGTCTTAGCTCTATCGGTTGCCGACACTCCAGTCGTACAGCCATCGCCCAATAAATCAACAGAAACAGTAAACGGAGTACCCAATATTGATGTATTGTCGCCAACCATCATATCCATTTGCAGTTCAGCACACCTATCAATGGTAAGTGGCGCACAAAGCACTCCACGCCCATTATGAAGCATAAATTTTATTTGTTCAGAGGAACTGCTTTGCTCCGTACACACCACGTCACCCTCATTTTCTCCACCTTCATCTTCCACCATCAGTACGATTTTTCCCTATTATT
>CAMTOL010000200.1 GCA_947074135.1 uncultured Rikenellaceae bacterium | reverse complement strand
TTTTTACTGTAATTCTTTCTTTCCATCTTTCAAAGGTAACTTTTATTGCCGAACTCGCTCTGCAGTTACCGTTGGAAAGTCCAGAAACGCTCCGCCACCACTTTTTTCAGTGCTATTCGAGCAAAGTTGTTACCTTTGCATAGCACCCCCCGCAAAAACAACTCGAAAACAATGATATACATTCACACTCCTTTTTGCGCCTCTAAATGCCACTACTGCGACTTCTACTCTGTCGCACTGCGTGGAGTTGATACACAAAACATAGTCAACACCATCTGCATTGAACTCAAAAGCAGAGCATCGGAACTAACCTCGCCCCCAACCTCAATCTATTTCGGCGGAGGCACCCCATCACTACTCCACCCCACCCAAATCAAAGAGATACTCGACACAATAGCAAAAAACTTCGACACCTCATCTGTCGAAGAGATTACACTCGAAGCTAATCCCGAACAACTAACCGAGAGCTATCTGCATTCACTCCTATCGCTCGGCATCAACCGCCTAAGCATCGGCATTCAAACCTTTTCTGACTCTAGACTCAAATTCATTGGCAGACGACACACCACCGCTGAGGCTGCAGACGCAGTGAAACGTGCCCAAAAGTGCGGCTTCGAGAACATATCCATCGACCTAATGTTTGGTTTCGCCGACCACACTCTCGAAGAGTGGCAGAGCGACATCGCCAAAGCTCTCGAACTTGGCGTTCAACACATCTCAGCCTACCAACTATCTATCGAGCCTCGAACACTCTTTGCCAAACGTGGCACTCAGTGTGCCACCGACGAACTTTGCCAAACGCTATTCCTAGAACTGCACAACACACTCTGCCAAAACGGTTGGCAACATTACGAAATTTCGAACTTTTCGCTGCCCGACCTCCACTCTCGCCACAACAGCGGCTACTGGAGCGGAAAACCATACCTCGGCGTTGGCGCTTCGGCACACTCATTCGACGGCAACAGATGCCGAAGTTGGAATGTGAGTAGCGTTAAAGATTACATAGAGGGAGTAGAGCTAGAAAAGGAGTATTTGAGCAACACAGACCTGCACAACGAGTACCTAATGACTAGGCTTCGCACCGCCGCTGGTTTTATGCTAGATGATTACAAAAAAAAGTTTGGTCGTGACTTTAAAGCTACGACTAGAGGTCTAAATATTGAGAACGGCAGGGTATTTATCGAGGCTAAGAATCTATTTACCTCGGACGACATCATAAGTACGCTCTTCGAAATCGGCTAATAATCAATCCTACAACTTTTCAAGGTCAACCACTGAGCCAATCGTGCTTTTGTCGCCATCGAACTCAACTCTTAGGTAATTCTCGGTATGCCCAAACAGTTTTCCCTCCTTTGTCGTACCTTCAACTAGAATCTTGTGAGGTGCATTCTCATTTTTAGCAGTAAACTCCGCCAGAAGCCTATCAGAAAGCTCTTTTAGACGTGCCGCACGCTCCTTCTTGACAATCGCACTAACCTGTCCTTCCATCCTGTCGGCCTTTGTTCCGGGACGTTGCGAGTAAGGAAAAATATGCAAAAACGATGGTCTAACTCGCTCTAGTAGCGAATAAGTCTGCTCGAAATCTTCGTCGCTTTCGCCTGGAAAACCAACAATAACATCTACTCCAATAAACACATTAGGCGTATATGTTCGCACCAATTCGATTTTGCGTTCAAACTCATCGGTTGTGTATCGTCGTCCCATAGCTCGAAGCACACTATCGCAACCACTTTGAAGCGGAATATGGTAATGAGGCATAAACTTCTGACTTTCCGAGCAAAACCTTAAGATATCTTCTGTCAATAGGTTAGGTTCAATCGAAGATATACGATAGCGTTCAATTCCGCCAACTCTATCCAACTCTTTGATTAGGTCGAAAAAAGTATCGTCAGTCGAGCGTCCAAAATCGCCGATATTTACTCCCGTTAAGACTATCTCCTTGACACCAGTGGCTGCAATTTGTTCTGTTTGAGCAACTATGTCGGCAATTGGGGCGTTACGTGATTTACCTCTTGCTCTCCAAACGGTGCAGTAGGTGCAGTGGTAGTCGCATCCATCTTGGACTTTGAGGAACGATCTGGTACGTTCAGCAAGGCTGTATGAGGTTAGTTCTTTGACAGTATCTACTCGGGTTACACCTTCGATTGCTTTTATCTCGTCGGCTCGTAGTTTGGCGTAGCAGCCAGTGACGATGACTTCGGAGTTGGGATTCTCTCGCACTACACGACGTATTAGCTCTCTAGCTTTTTTCTCGCTTTGGGCTGTTACGGCGCAGGAGTTTATCACAACTCTAGATGCGGTTTCACCTCGAACGGAACGTAAAAAACCTTGTTGTTCGAGTTTCCGGGCAATTGTAGAGCTTTCGGCGAAGTTGAGTTTGCAGCCTAAGGTATATATTTTATAAGTCATTAAAAAAACAATCAAAAAAAGATGAACAAAAAGATCAACTAAAAGAGGAAAAACACAGTTTTTCAAAAAAAAGTTTTTGGGTGCGAATGCGCAGCATTCAATCAAAAAAGCTTTAACTTTCGAAACAGTATCGTGTAAGGTGGCAAGGTTGAATCGTCAAAAAGCGCTACGGTAAGCAGTCTGCAAACAAATAAATATCATCGACGCGCCATAAGGCGTGGCTAAAACTCTCAAAAACGCAATTGCAAAGCGATTGTAAAACTGCGAAGCAGCTATCAACAATCTTCAACTGTAAATTCGAATAATTAAGAGATTCCAAAGGCATTTCTGCCCAATCACCCTAATTTTATCTGTTTTGCCTTTAAGTCTTACAATTCATTCAGATTTGCGCTTTGCGTTATTGCTCTAATCAATCATTAGCCTATCTTAGAGAGTTGCGAAACTCAACAATGTAAACTGTATCAATAACACTCGCCCTAGTGGCAGGGTTCAAAAACTGAGGAGTCATCCAAGTAATCCTATAATCTGGAACTCGCTCCACAACCACAGGACGACGAGCCCTAAAAACACTATCACTCATCACCTCATCAAACATATCGTTGTTAATCCACAACTGTTTCTGTCTAAACCTGTAAGTCGAATCGACCAAATCATTACGGAAAACCATCGGGTGCATACCTCCGTGACAAATATCCAACGACGAAGCATCACTACTCTCATAAACGGCAACATCTTTAGGAGTCAACCCTCGTGCCTTAAATTTCACAGCCATTTCATTACCAGCTTGATACCTCAACAACTGCGGATAAAAATTACCATTCAGCCCTATCCAAACTATCGCCGACGCCGCTACCGAAACCATAATAACCTTCTCAATTCGATACCAAGCAGTGAAAATCATAAACAACAACCACAACAACGCAACACCATACACAATGCCAAACCACAACTGCTCAAACGGCATAATATAGTAGTTTATCAGAATCGCAAAAAGAACCATTATAAAAACGACTATCTTTTGAGTAATTGCGACCCCTTTCAACATCGGCGTTCGTTGCTCGATACGCATTAACCTCGTAGCCAAATAGATAGCCATCAACATAAACAACGGATTAAGATAATGCGGCAGTTTGAACGACGAGAATGACAACATCAACATTATCAAGAACGACGGAACTACAGTGAGCGCGTAGATAGAGTTTGACTCACGCTTTAGAAGGTCACGAATTGCAAAGAAATAGAAGAGCAACGACCAAGGAAGTATCGTCCACAATAGAGAGTGAAAGAAGAAGAAATAGTCGTCAGCAGATGCCGAACCATACATCTCACCCCCAGTGCGATAGAGAACCTGTTCCCAAAGTATAAACCTCACTCCCTCCCAACTAAACTGCACATAATAGGCATACAATATCGGTGTAATCAACAAAAAGAAGAGTGCCGCAGCCAATAGAAATCTCCACGAAAACAACCATTTGAGTCTGCGAGTCGAAATCATATAACACACTAACGCAACAGCTACAACTACAACCCCAAACATACCCTTAGTGCCAAACGCCATAGCAAGTCCAAGAGCCAATCCAAGATAGGGCATAAATCTAAACCGCTCAACACGTTTACGTCCCAACTAGCTATCCGACCCAATCCCACCTCCCCCCA
>CAMTOL010000199.1 GCA_947074135.1 uncultured Rikenellaceae bacterium | reverse complement strand
CTACCCAGATTATTAAAACCTCACCCGCATTTTGAATAGTGCCGTTTCCTTCAAACGCGGTGCAAAGATATAACCAATTTTTAATTTTGCAAAATAATTTCAAAAAAAATCCAATAAAATAACTACTTTTGTATCCAATTGCTTTTAATAGTGACTAAGTAAAACTATATAAAACATTTTCTGTCAATAAGATAATCAACTTCAAATAATCTAAAAAAAAATGCGCAAAACTCTTAAATTCGGCGGTACATCAGTTGGCTCGGCGGAAGCTATGAAAATGGTAGCCTCAATTATCAAAAACGAACAAGCCCAAATTACTGTTCTTTCGGCTATGAGTGGCTCTACCGATGCTCTTATTGCAATTACTAACGACGAATTAAATAGAATACCTATACTTGAAAAAAAATATATTGACTGTATCAACGAACTCCTCAATGATAAAGCAGAAGCTTTTGCTGCGCTTAACGATTGCTTTGATGTTATCAAAAATAGTAAAAACCCCTACAAAATAATTGCACAAGGTGAAATTCTAACCACTAAAATATTTACCCTCTACATCAAAGAGATTGGTATGAATGCTGAATTGCTATACGCACCTGATTTTGTTGTTACAGATTGTGAGGGTAGAGCTTCAGTCAATACACTTCTACTTCGTGACGATACATACTACATTACTCAAGGTTTTATTTGTTGCGATCACCTCGGTAATATTAAAAACCTAGGTCGTGGTGGTTCAGACTATTCGGCTGCTCTTATTGGTGCATCTATCGAAAGCGACGAAGTGCAAATCTGGACAGATATAGACGGTATGCACACTGGCGATCCTCGTTATGTGAAAGATACGCACCCAATCTCGGAAATGAGCTTCTCGCAAGCGGCTGAACTAGCATACTTCGGTGCCAAAATTCTTCACCCTTCAACTATCTTGCCTTGCTGTGAGGCTGGTATAGATGTGCTGCTCAAAAATACTATGGACCCTGAGGCGGAAGGAACCAGAATTACACACAAAGAGAACGAAATTAACTTCCTGGCTGCTGCCTCAAAAGATAATATTACGCTTATTCGTATAACTTCTGACAGAATGCTCCTTGCTTACGGTTTCTTACGCCGAGTTTTCGAAGTGTTCGAAAGACACAGTACCTCGATTGATATGATTACCACTTCTGAGGTTGCTGTTTCGCTTACTGTTGATGATACTCACGCTATTGATGCAATTGCACACGAACTGTCGGAATATGGTCACATCGAAATAGAAACCTCTAATGCAATTGTGTGTATTGTTGGTAATATGGCTTATGATAATGGAGGTATGGCTTCTATCGTTTTCGATACCGTAAATAAAACTCCTATCAAGATGATTAGTTATGGAGCGTCGCAAAGAAGTATCTCGTTGCTAATAGACTCGAAATACAAAATCGAAATGTTGCAAAATATTAACTCTTTGTTTTAATGGCAATTTATAATAAGGTTGCTGATGCGCCTAAAACACCATTTTATTATTATGATTTAGGGTCGCTGCAAAGTACCCTAAATTGCTGTTTGGAAGAGGCTGTAAAGTATAACTACCAAGTTCACTACGCACTTAAAGCAAATGTCGAAAAGCCAATTCTAGCTAAAATTTCGGCTTGCGGAATGGGTGCTGACTGTGTTAGTGGTTGGGAGGTTCAGGCAGCTATTGATAATGGATTTCATACCTCGAAAATTGTATTTGCAGGGGTAGGGAAGAGCGATGATGAAATTGAATTCGCAATTAAAAATAAAATTTTCTGTTTTAACTGCGAATCGCTCGAAGAGATTGAGGTTATAAACAACAGTGCAAAAAAAATGGGCAGCGTTGTGACAATTGCTCTTAGAATTAATCCTTCGGTTGAACCTGATACTCACAAGTATATTGCTACTGGTCAAAGTGAAAGTAAGTTTGGAATATCGTATCCCGAAATTAAACAGACTCTAGATAAAATTACCGAACTTAAAAACATTGAGATTAAGGGATTGCATTTTCATATTGGTAGTGGGATTGTTAATCTTGCAAATTTCAAAGAGTTAGCTCTTAAAGTAAATGATATTAACGACTGGTTTTTGAGTCGCGGAGTTGAGATTGAACACCTCAATATGGGAGGTGGACTTGGAATTAACTATAATGACCCAGATAGCGAGCCAATAGTTGATTTCAAAGGTTATTTTAGTACCTTTGCTCAGAACCTTAAACCAAAAGCTAACCAAAGTGTGCATTTTGAACTTGGACGTTCGATTGTGGCGCAGTGTGGAGAGTTGCTCACTAGAGTTTTGTTCTCTAAGACTACTGCGTCGGGCGAAAAATTTCTCATTGTAGATGCTGGTATGACCGAACTTATTAGACCTGCTCTATACAGCGCAAAACACAAGATTGAGAACATCTCAGCTAAGGTAGATAATCGAGATAATAATATTGAGAGGTATTATATTGGAGGTCCAATTTGCGAAAGTAGTGATATCTTTGCTTATGATATCGAGTTTCCATTGTCAAAAAGAGGGGACTTACTCGCAATTCGCTCGACAGGAGCTTATGGCTCTATAATGAGTTCTCACTACAATCTCAGACCAACCGCTCCTGCATATTTTAGCGAATAATTGAACTAAGATAGAGAATACTTAGAGGGTTATCAATAGATGAAAAAAAGAAGTGTATCAATAGTTAAAGGCGACAAAGCGTTGTGGATAATACTGCTAATGCTTTGCGTTATCTCAATATTAGTAGTCTATTCTTCGACTGTGTCGATGGCATACAAAGATGTGCAGGGAGATACGAGCTATTATGTGATAAGACAATTGAGATTCTTACTCATTGGTCTATTTGCTACACTTGTTATACATTGGATTCCCTCGAAATTCTATTTAAGACTTATATGGCTTTGGTTTACCTTGTCTGTTATACTCTGTTTTTTTGCGCTTTTTTATGGCGAAGAGCTAAACGATGCCCAACGTTGGTTGAGAATTCCGTTTACGTCGTTAACTTTTTCTCCCTCAGAAGCCTTGAAGATAGCATTGGTTATGGTTTTGGCAGTGCAGTTGGGTAAACGACAAGATGTAATAGATAGAATTCCAGTTCTTCCTGATTTGTCACCTCGGAAATGGAGAGAAAATAGACAAAAAAACATTGATATTCTTCGGTATTCTACAAAACCAATCATTTTACCTATCGTAATATCGGTTCTGGTGGTTATGCCTCCAAACCTATCAACGGCATTGATGATAGCATTTATTGCGCTATTAATGTTAATGGTAGGGAGGGTGCAAAGATCGCAGATTTGGAAGTTGTTTTGGATATCGATTGTTGCGATAGTTGTTATAATTGGTACGATGAATTACCTTGGAGTTGGACGTGCTAAGACTTGGGTAAATAGAGTAGAGAACTTTATTTCGCCAATTTTCGGCGCTCAATCTGCTGACGATAACTCGAAAAATGCTGATGATGAGTTCCAAAAACAACAAGCTAAGATTGCGGTTGCCTCAGGTGGAGTTATCGGAAAAGGACCAGGCAACTCTACTCAACGCTCCCAACTTCCACACCCGTATTCTGATTTTGCTTATGCATTTATTGTTGAGGAGTATGGTATTTTTGGCGGAGTTCTAATCCTTGTTCTTTATCTATGGATTTTTTACCGAGCTGGTATAATAATGCGGCGAACACAAAACTATACAAAACTACTATTAGTATTTGGATTAAGTATTACAATACTTGTTCAAGCATTTATCAATGTAGGAGTGTCTGTTGGGTTAATGCCTATTACGGGGCAAACACTACCTATTATATCGCTTGGGGGTAGTTCAGTGCTATTTACTTGTATAGCTTTTGGCATTATGCTTGGTATCTCGCGCGAAAACAACCAAACTATTATTGCAGCCATAAAACAACAACGACTCGAAGATCAAAACAAAGACGAACAAACACATACTCAACAACAAATTACTTCTCAAACCACTCATCGGGTAGAACCTAATGTTGAGAATGCTAAAAGTCATAGCGCTGTCTTTGATAATGCTGCTAGATCGGAAGAGCACACGTCTGAACTCCAGTCACATTCAGAACTCTCGTATGC
>CAMTOL010000198.1 GCA_947074135.1 uncultured Rikenellaceae bacterium | reverse complement strand
GATGGTGTTTTTTTTTTGTATATTGATTGTTGAGTGTTCGATGTGTGTAACTACGAGTATGGGTACAGTTACTCCGAGCGTTGGTGTGGCTCGTAGTGGAATCGACATTGTTGTTACACCTCATAACCCAAGGTGATAACAGCACAGAAGATAGGCCAATCTATGGCGAAAAACTCCATAACCCCTACGCCAACCTCGATAGCGCAGATTTTGCAAAGAACTTTCGTAAAACTAACCTCCACGCACACCAGTCGAAAGAGGGAATGCCACTGGAAGTAATGTACAACTATGCCGATGGAGAGTTCGAAAATGAGTATGCACAACTTGGCTACCATATGGCTCTAATTTCTGACCACCAATACATAAATCCACTAAGTGATGCTTCTGCATACGAACACGGTATAAACTTGGCAAACTACCATATAAATTCGTTTGGTGTGAGCGAAGTGAGCTGGTTCGACCTCCCAATTATGCTACGTCCTCGCAACCAAATGCAATTTTTTGTAAACCATCTGCGAGATAATGCCAAACTGCTCTCTGTCAACCACCCCTCAAGACTCAGAATGTTCCACACTCCTAAACACCTCTCAACTCTTAGCGGTTACGATTTACTCGAAATGGATAGACGTGGAGGTAATGCTCCTTGGGATTATGCTCTTTCGGCTGGTTACTACCCGATGCTTAGTGCAACCGACGACTCGCACTATCCTCGAAGTGAAAAAATAAATCTCGGTAGTCGATATACTATGGTTGCCCTAGGTGATGATGTCAGCGAAAACAACCTAATTGAACGATTGAAAAAAGGCGAAAGTTATGGCGTTGAACTTCGAGGAGATTCGCCTGCGGGTGTGGGAACTGAACCGAAGATTAATGCTGTGAGAGTGGAAGATTTGACGCTGCTTGTAGAGTCGCCTCATAAGGTCGATTCAGTGCTATTTATAGGTCAAGATGGAGTAGTGAAGAGCGTTGTTAGATGTTGCACTGAGGCAAGATACAACTTTGATGACGATGATACATATATTAGAGCCGAGCTTTACTTTCCACGAGGCGTGTTGGTGTGGCTAAATCCAGTAGCTCGTGAGTCGGCACTCGAACCAATGCCCAAAACAGAGGTTAATTGGTTGGTAACTATTGTTAATACACTGTTCTGGTTATCGGCAACATACCTCGTTTCTGTATTTGCCTATATGCTGGTTCGCAAAAAATAATTAGTGATTACTTAATCACATAATCCCTGTAAACAATGTACGGATTGTTAGGATTTCCACTTGGACACTCGTTTTCGAAAGGTTGGTTCGAAGGACGAGGCTATAAATATACCAACTTTGAATACCCAACCGTTGAGGAGTTTCTTGCAAAACTTCCTGCTGAAGTGCGTGGTTTTAGCGTCACAATCCCACACAAACAAAACATTATACCCTACCTCGATAGTATGAGCGATGCCGCTTGCCAAATAGGTGCGGTCAATTGCGTTGTTGTTGACCCTCTGACTGGAGTAAAAACAGGAGATAATACAGATGTTGTTGGGTTCTGGGGTGCGCTCGAACCGTTGATTGGCGAGGGAGCAAAAAAAGCAGCAATACTTGGCTCTGGAGGTGCGTCAAAGGCGGTAGAGTGGATAATGCTGCAAAATGGAATTGAGTGTACAGTGGTTTCTCGTACAGATAATGGCTATAGTAGTTTCGAACCCCAAAACTATGATGTAATTGTTAATGCAACGCCGTTGGGAATGTTTCCGAAAGTTGATGCCGCACCGCCGATTGATTACTCGAAAATTAGCCGAAATACCATATGTTACGACTTGGTCTATAATCCTAGCGATACTAGATTTCTAAAACTGTGTCGCCGACAAGGTGCAACTGTAATAGGTGGGATTAAAATGTTGCATCTTCAAGCCGAAGCAGCTCTACGGCTTTTCGAAGCTCCGAGATAGAGATGTGAGTGTAAATCTCGGTTGTCGTTATGCTGCTATGACCCAGCATCTGCTGGACAGCTCGAATATCAGCACCGCCCTCGACCAGATGAGTTGCAAAACTGTGACGAAGCGTGTGTGGGTGAACCTCTTTTGTAATACCAGCCTTCGCAGCGGTGTCACGAACGATGTTGAAAATCATAACCCGTGAAAGTTTGCCGCCTCGACGATTTAGAAAAACTACGTCGCCGCAATCTTTCTTAGGTTTCATCGCTCGACGCTGTTCGAGATAGAGTTTTAAGTACCTTAGAGTTGTGCTTGAAATTGGAGTTAGCCGCTGCTTGTCGCCCTTGCCTACAACCCGTAGTACCTCCTCGTCTTCGAAAATATCGTTCATTCTCAACTCCGTCAGTTCGCTAACGCGCACCCCACAACCATACAGTACCTCTAGTATAGCTCTGTTGCGATGACCCAACGGGTCGGAGAGGTCAATGGAGGTGAAAATATTAACGATATCGTTGTAACTAAGCGTGTCGGGGAGTTTTCGATGAGTTTTTGGAGTTTCTATTAACTCAAACGGCGAACTATCAATCTTGTCGCTGTAAAGTAAAAAGTTGAAAAATCCACGTATGCCTGACATCATTCGAATTATAGAATTGCGACTTAAACTCTTGTCGTGAAGCGATGCGAGGAAGTTTTCAATATCGTTCTGTGTCAAACTTTGTGGCAGAATATTCTGAGCCTCAGCATAACCTCGCAAGTGAGCCATATCTCGTAGATATGCCTCTGTGCTGTTCTTAGACATTCGTCGCTCCAAAATCAGATAGTCGCGATAGGCTAAAAGTGCAATTTCCCAACTCATTTTATCCATAATGTCACAAAAATACACTATTTTTGTGGCTTGATAATACTATGTTTGCAAAAAAGTTTGAAATAAACTCGAAAAGCTATGAAAATACTTATTGTTAATGGCCCGAATCTTAACCTGTTAGGTAAACGTAATACCAAGGTTTACGGTAACCAAACTTTTGAAGACTATTTCGAGGTGCTGAAATCAAAATTCATTGATATCGAGTTCGAATATTTTCAAAGTAATGTTGAGGGCGAAATAATTGATAAACTGCACAGTGCGGTTGAGTGTTTTAATGGTGTTGTGTTAAATGCTGGTGGCTATACTCATACTTCGGTGGCTATTGCAGATGCTGTTGAAGCGGTTGGCGATATGGGTTTGCCAACTGTTGAGGTTCACGTTTCGAATATATTGGCGAGGGAGGATTTTCGACACATCTCGTTATTGTCGCCTCGCTGTATAGGCTCGATTTGGGGCTTTGGAGTTACAAGCTATGAACTTGGAGTGATGGCTCTAATCTATAATTCTCAAAATGTATGATTTTAGTCCTACTCGATAATGTGCGTTCGGCGCTCAATGTTGGTTCTGTTTTTAGAACTGCTGACTCGTTTGGTTTGAGTGAGGTTGTGCTATGTGGTATTACTGCTACGCCTCCATCGCGCGAAATTCATAAAACTGCTCTCGGTGCGGAACTTTCGGTGCCGTATCGCTACTTTGAAAGTAGTGCCGAGGCGATTGAAACGTTTCGAAATGAGGGATTTGTGGTTGTGGCTGTCGAACAAGACGAACGCTCGGTAGATTTACGTGATTTTAAGGTTGAGCCTAATCAAAAATATGTGTTTGTTCTTGGTAATGAGGTCGAAGGAGTGAGTAGCGAGGTCTTGGCACTGTGCGATAAAGTGGTGGAGATTGAACAAAAAGGAGTTAAAAAGTCGCTTAATGTGTCGGTTGCAGCTGGAGTGGTGCTATGGCGAGTTACTAATCAATTTTAAGAAAGAGGCAGAAGATGAAGAGAAATCTATCGCTCGATATACTACGTGGTATCACCATTTTTGGTATGATACTTGTCAATAACCCAGGACCAGGTGGAGCATTGATTGTTTTTAAACACGCGCAGTGGGATGGTTTTTTAGGTGCAGATTTTGTCTTTCCATTCTTTTTGTTTATTGTCGGAGCATCGCTCTATTTCGCAATGCGAAAAAGCAATTTTGAACTCAATGCGGCAGTATCGGTTAAAATTATTAAACGTTCCTTGTTGCTGTTTGTAGTGGGGTATATACTTAACGCTCTTTGGTTTACAACGCCTATTGAGAATATAAGAATATCAGGGGTTCTTCTACGTTTTGCGCTTGTCTCTTGTTTTTCAGCGTTTTTGGTGTTTTGGTTACCACTTTCCACTCTCATTTTGT
>CAMTOL010000197.1 GCA_947074135.1 uncultured Rikenellaceae bacterium | reverse complement strand
AGGACTTTTACCAGGCGTTAAAAAAGCAAGCTGGTAATTTTGCTGTGAAATTTGATTAATGCTGCTTTGTGACAATTGTTTGATTCAGTCACGTACTACTAGTACGTTCCTTTACAAAAAAATCTTACAGCGTTGCATAAACACAAATTTGACAACAAGATTTTAAATTAGCTCTAATAGAAAAAATTAATAAAAAACTGATTAAAACTGCATAAAAAATGAAAGTTTGTCAAATTACAGGCAAAAAAGCGCAGAACGGTCACAAAGTGTCGCACTCGAACAAAAAGACCAATCGCAAATTTGCCCCAAACCTTAAAACAAAACGCCTCTGGTTAGAGGAGGAGCAACGTTTTGTGAGTGTGCGCCTTTCGGCAGCTGCTCTGAGAACAATTAACAAAAACGGTCTAGCTGCTACACTTCGTGAAGCGAAAGCCCTTAATAAAGTTTACTAAACGATATGGCAAAAAAAGGAAACCGCGTTCAAGTTATACTAGAGTGTACTGAACACAAAGAGAGTGGTATGCCAGGTATGAGTCGCTATATCACTACTAAAAACAAAAAAAATACGCCTAACCGTATGGAACGTAAAAAATACAACCCAGTGTTGAAAAAAGTTACGCTTCACAGAGAGATTAAGTAATCTCATATTATTTAGGTTAAACGTAAAACTAGCTAAAAAAAATGGCAAAAAAAGTAGTTGCGACCCTCAAGACGGGTACTGGTAAAAATACAACTAAATGTATTAAAATGGTTCGCTCTGAGAAGTCTGGTTCATACAGCTTCAAATCAGAGATTCTTCCTAACGAGCAAGTAAAAGATTTCTTCGATAAAAAGTAATCTCTTGACTTAACTTTGTCGGACCTAGTTCGGCAAAAAATCGGCACTAACTGTTAATAGTTTAGTGCCGATTTTTTATTATACTATTAGTTAGGTGTTACATTCAGATTCAAAATAGACTTTTGCATCTTTTAAGTCTTACAATCCTTCTGATTCGTGACTTTGATAGTGATTGAACAGTTATCAAATTTCAATGTAGTTAGACTGACTTTAAGGTATCTGTCTGGTAAATAACAAACCCTGATACTTTTAATTACTCAATCTCGTTGCTACGCCCAATGCAATTTTTAAGGCTAACGCTTTCACTTTTTCAATGATTTCTTTTATCGATTTCCTCTGTTAATTTGGTATGTAGGTTCATCTGGATTATTTAACTCGTAATTATTATTATAAAAGCGATTATTTTCTTTCAAGTTTTTTATTATCTTAGTACTCTAAACCTAATTGATAATGAGACTAAAATCTTCAATACCATTGACCGCTATCTTTGCGGTGGGCTGTGCTGTGCCACAAAACAAACAGCCAAACATAATACTATTTCTTGTCGATGATATGGGGTGGCAGGATACATCTCACCCATTCTACAAGGACTCTACACTCTTTAATCTTCGTTATCATACGCCCAATATGGAGCGTTTGGCAGCGATGGGCGTAACCTTTACAAATGCTTATGCCTCACCGGTAAGTTCTCCGACTCGAACCTCACTGATGACTGGAATGAATCCAGCAGCGCATAGAGTTACTAACTGGACACTTAAAAAAGATACTCAGACTGACTATACTAATAATTTACCAATAGTGCTCCCAGAATGGAATTATAATGGGCTTCAACCTCTGGGTAGTGGAGTCAATAATTCGATTGAGGCAACGACTTTTGTCGATATTCTTCGCCAAAACGGCTACCATACTATTCACTGTGGAAAGGCTCATTGGGGTTCTCGTTCTACTCCTGGTGCTGAACCAAGAAATTTGGGTTTTGATGTTAATATTGCGGGAAAAGAGGTTGGTGGCTTGGCAACATACTTAGCTTCAGAAAACTATGGACACAATGCTGATGGTACTCCTTATAGCGATTTTGCTATTTCTGGACTCGAAAAATATTGGGGAACCGACACCTTTATTACCGATGCGCTAACATTTGAAGCTATGGCAGCCGTCGATTCGGCTCTTGTACTCGACAAACCGTTTTATCTATATTTAAGTCATTATGCTGTTCACGTGCCATTGAACAAAGATGAGAGATTCTATGAACGATATAAAAATATGGGTTTGAGTGATAATGATGCTATGTATGCAGGATTAGTGGAGGGTATGGATAAGAGTTTGGGTGATATTTTAGATTTTGTTCGAAATAGAGGTATTGCCGATAATACGATTATTATTTTTATGTCCGACAATGGTGGACTTTCGCTCTATGCTCGTGATGGTGAGCAGAATAAACCACTCAGCAATGGCAAAGGTTCTGCTTATGAGGGTGGTGTGAGAGTGCCGATGTTGGGTTATCATCCGACGATTAGTGTTGGTGGTAGTCGTTGTGATGTAAATGTTGAGATTGCAGACTTCTTCCCTACAATCTTAGCCCTAGCTGGTGTGGATAACTATCAAACAGTGCAGAGTATTGATGGTGTTGATATTTCAGAGTTATTCAATGCCCCAACAAGCGAACAATATGAGCGGACTGTACAAGAAATTAGAGGCAGAGCTCTTTATTGGCATTTTCCTAATCGCTGGATACCCTATGGATCACCAAAGGGAAAGGGTTATGGAACTTATAGCGCAATCTTGAAAGATGGTTATAAGTTGATTTATTACTATGATGAGCAGTTTTGTGAACTCTATAACATTAATGAAGATATAGGTGAATTAAATGATTTGAGTGCAAATCCGCAATACGAAAAGATAAAGAATGAACTACAAATAGCACTGACAAAAATGCTTAAAGATAAGTCGGCACAAATTCCTCGTTTTGTGTCTGGCGACTCTTGTTCTTATCCCGATGGAACAAAACCAGTTTAGAGCTTTCTCTTGTTGTAAAAATATATGCTAACATCTAGTTATGTATTTTTTATTGTCACTAATTTTTATATCTTTGTAAACTTCAATTTTACAGAGTGTTAACTGTTAGTGATTTAATATAAGGATAATTATAAAACGAATGAAGAAGAAAGGATTATTTGCTAGAATACTTGACAAAATAGAGATTATAGGCAATAAGTTGCCTCACCCAGCGACGCTCTTTGCAATTATGGCGTTGCTTGTTATTGTCCTCTCGGCTGTGGCTGCTTGGAGTGGGCTAGAGGCTACTCACCCAGTAACTGGTGATGTAATCGGTGTTAGAAACCTGCTTTCGGTTGAGGGCTTTCAATGGATGTGGACGCATATAGAAGAGAATTTTATGATGTTTCCTCCGCTTGGGCTTGTACTTGTGATTATGATAGGTATTGGTGTTGCCGAGGGCTCTGGACTATTTACTATGTTGGTTCGTCAACTGGTTTTGGTTGCACCTCGACGTTTTATCACTCCAGCGATTATTACGGCAGGTATTCTTTCGCACCTTGCTTCGGAAGTTGGTTATGTGGTTTTGATTCCACTTGGAGCTATGATTTTTCAGGCTATTGGTCGTAACCCAATGGCTGGTTTTGCGGCAGCTTTTGCAGGTGTGAGTGCAGGATTTGGCTCTAACTTTTTAATTGGATCGGTTGACCCTATTCTTGCAGGTCTTTCGACAGCGGCAGCTGGTATTATCGATCCTGAACTACACGTAAACCCAATGGTGAATTACTTTTTTATGGTCGCCTCGGCTGTGATGGTAGTAATAGTGGGAACGTGGGTAGTTGAAAAGATAGTAGAGCCTCGACTGGGGAAATATACAGGCGAGGTAGAGGCGCTTACAATTGAAAAACCGACTGAGAAGGAGCGTAAAGGTCTTCGTTGGGCAGGTTGGGGTACGCTTATATTTTTAGGACTTATTGCTGCGACAATTATTCCCGAAAACGGAATACTCCGCAACCCTGAAACGGGAGAAATACTCCGTTCTCCATTCTTTAGCGGTATAATTGTGTTACTTTTGCTTGTTTTTCTAGTTCCAGGACTTATTTATGGAAAGATTACAGGTTCGCTAAAAAACGATAAACAGATAATGAATGCAATTGGTAAGTCGATGAGCGGACTTGGTAGCTATATTGTGCTTGTCTTTTTTTCGGCGCAGTTCGTCTATTTCTTTTCGCATAGTAACTTCGGTATACTTTTTGCAACCAAGGGTGCCGTTTGGTTGAGCCTTCTTCGATTTACAGGCTTCCCGCGTTTGGTTTTCTTTGCTTTCTTGTTTTCTTTTTTCATTT
>CAMTOL010000196.1 GCA_947074135.1 uncultured Rikenellaceae bacterium | reverse complement strand
TCCCAAAATTTGCTAATCAAAATATAAAACCGTAAATTAGCATCGGTAAACTTTAGCTTGAAGACGTACAGTAGCTGACTGGCTAAATATAGCGTTACGAGCCACCATTCTAAATATCATCGTCAATATTGAACGGATAATCGATTAAATCGGGGTTTGCTTGGATGATTACTTCTACAACTGAACTTTGACACGCTTTGGACGTGGTCTTGAACTAAACTTTTTGCTTCCATTTTGTTTTGATATTTAAGTTATAACTTAAATCAATGGAGCGTGTCTTAATTCGCCAGAAAAATATTTTTATTGAGTAGTTATATAAATGTTTAGGTGCAGTAAATTGACTTTCCCAATTTAGATAGGGGGAGGGGGTAAAAAGATAGTATCCGCCCTCATGGAATGCATATGCTTAAATATTGAATAAAGTTATAATATATATTCTTTGTTCAGAAGTGGAGGATTATTGCAATATAGATATGTGAAATAAGTTGAAATATATATTTACATGATATCACTTAATAATCAACTGTATACTGTTTAGCCCATTTTTATTACCACAAAGATAGGCGGTTGGTGGGTTGCTGCCACGTTTTAGGTTGTCCATATACAAAGGCTCTCCCTCAATGAAAAAATGCGCTTCAAAAGTGTCGCCTTCACGCAATTTAGAGTTTTCGGAGATTACGACCTCAAACCTATAATCGCCGATATATTTAAAAGTGCAGTGACGGTTAGGACTCCATGTTACTTCTATCATATCGCCAACCGTTAATTTGTCAGTATTAATAGTGGCTCCATCGAAAAAAGAGGACTCTATATCCGATTTTTCGCATATCTGTTTTAAATAATCTTCCCAATCTTTATACCCTGCAAATTTGGCAAGAATAACAAGTGTAGAGTTGCGAATTGTCGTAGCTCCGCCAATATAACCCCACGTGCGCTTGAGTGTAGTTGGGGAGATGTACTCTTTCAAACGCTCCCAAATTACACCGCTTAGAAAGTCAAAATCTGAGGGTGTTTTCATCACTCGCTCTATCGATTGTTCGATTTTTGTGCGTAGCACAATAATTTCTGGGCTTTTCTTATCCATTGTTTTTGAGGTTTTTGTCCTACAAAGATATAATAGCGAAACGAGAAAATCAATTTATGGACTAATAAGGACTACGAAAAATTGTATTTGAGCCAAATAAGTTCATTACATTTGCTTGCACAAAAGGAACGCTAACCTTAATGTAGTAAAAATTTCAACAAAACGTTTGTTTATTTAATTAAAGTTTGTAACTTTGGTTTAAAGATAGCCTGAAAACTATTTGAAATAATAAGACATAGCGTTTGAACTTTTTTCGTCTTCTTATCAAACTTCGACACTTTGATTTCCCAGAAAGACGAGCAGTGACAAACGCTTGTGTTCCATACCTTTTTGTATGCTTCATATTTATGGAGGTGTATAGTATGGACATGAGCTTTGTTACTTGTTTTCTGGGGAGGTAGTCGAAGACCTGATAGGAGGACAAGAACTTTAGTTCGTGTCCTTTTTTTATTGTTATATATTGACTATGAGAGACCAAGTAATTAGATGTATAAAAGAGTTTTTGAACTCAAATGAGAGAATCTTTTTCAATGAGAACGAGTTTCAACTCTATCTCGCCCGAGAAATCGAAAAGTGTGGGTATGCAATATACCTTGAGTATGTTGTGGAGTTTCCATACGAAAATCATCACAAGGCTCTATTTGCAAAAGATAGCACCACCAAGCGAAAGAATAATCAAAGAATGTACATAGATATTGTTGTCGAAAAGGATGGACAATATATGCCTATTGAGCTAAAGTACAAAACCACCAATAAGCAACGCAACAAAGTAGAGACGGGACGCAATATCTTCGGTATCGCTGGAGAGAGCAAACTTCTCGAAACACAAGGAGCACACAACAACGGATGTTATGATTTTTGGCGTGATGTGGAGCGTATAGAGCGTGTCCATAGGCATTATAGTGCAAAAGGAGGTCGTATGGTAAAGGGTCTGGCTATAATGCTTACTAACGATCCACAATACTGGACTTTGACCGATGACAAGGGATCTGAATACTATGAATTCCGACTAAAAGAGGGCAGACAAAGTGTCAATGGACAGATTGCTTGGTCGGGAGATGATACCGACAAAGATGGAGTGTCGCCTAAACACGGCTCTAAAAAATGCCCAATAATCATTGAAGGCAATTTTGATGTAAAATGGCGAAAAGTAAAAAATAAATTCCAGTACATTATGTTACCATAACCCAAAACCGTACAATTATGAGTGTTGAATACTACCGCAAAAGTCTAATCGACATAAGGGCTCGATTAGCAAAAGAGAGAGAGGCAAAAAAACGTGATAATGAGCGTTATGCTGGCTATATCAAAGCAGCTTCAAGCACATCATCTAAAGCAATTTACAGAAAAACAAAGATTGATAAAGCTGCTGAACACGACAAAGCGATTGCAAACTATCAACGACAAATAGAGTCAGCCAAAGAGAGTTTGGCACGAGCCCGCAAAAAATAAGAGTAGAGATGAAATTTGTTCAAATAATACTCTATCTGATCGCGCTTGGGCTGATTGGACTTGTGATGGCGCTGCTTGGTGATTCGTCACAGTTGATGCCAAGCCTTCAGATACTCGGAATTGCAGCAATCGGCATTATAATCATAGTGTTTATAATCAAATTGATACTAAAAATATTTAGATAAAAACCCTAATTTAAAAACTATGGCTTCAAAAGTAAGAGTTTACGGTAAAGCTCAAAACCGTACAGCACTAGGTATTGTAAAAGCATATCTTGTAATGTATCCTCACGCAACATTTGATGATTTGAAAAAAGCATTTCCTAGCGCACTGAACCAACCTGCTATGAAAGCATTTAAATTCTCGGAGTTATTCATAACGACAGAACAACATAATGCTCGTGGTGAGAATGCGCATCAATGTTGTTTCTTAGATGATAAAATTGTTTTGCAAGATGGGACAGAGCTACTACTTGTTATGTTGTGGCAGAAACCAGAATTTGAAGCAATCGTTGCTCACGCTAAACAATATGACATTGAGGTTGCAGATTTTCAACCCAAAGAAGGCTTTCGCAAGGGTGGCTACACACTTGAGTATCTAAATGGATATACTCCACCAGCACCAGCAAAGAAGAAATCTCTACTTTGGTTAATTGTTCTACTCCTTCTGTTGCTTTTAGGTCTTCTTTCATTCCTATTTATGCGTCCAAAACAGACTGAAACAAAAGTCGTAACCGAGACTGTTGTAGTACGAGATACAGTGTTGGTTTATGTTGAGCAGGTTCAACAGATTCAGGCCAAATTCAATAATATTCAGTATGCAGTGGGAAAGGCTGTTCTAAGTGATGATGCTAAAGAGGCTTTGATTGAGTTGGTATATGTTCTGCGTAACTATCCCGAAACTACTCTAAAGGTCATAGGTCACACATCAGTTGAGGGTTCTGCCACATCAAATCAGAAACTATCTGAGGATCGTGCGAAGTGTGTAATTGACTACATTGCATCAAAGGGTATTGATGCATCTCGACTATCATACGAGGGAAAAGGAAGTTCGGAATTGATAGATATAGACAACCACGAGGCTAACAGACGTACCGAATTTATAATATCAAAATAACTATGAAACTAGGACACGGATTATCCTTTTCACTTAGTCGAGCAGTAGGTTTGGCTGGAGCCAAAACCAAAATTGCTCGCAAAACGGGTATCCCTTTGACTAAGGGTGGCTTGGAACGTAAAATAGGTAATAAAATACTTAAAAGCGTACTTGGTAAAAAGAAAAAATAATCAACATTTTTAATTTTAAAAATATGAAAACAAACCAAAATGCACTGGCAAAATTTATGGCAGTGGCAATTCTGGCCGATGGCCAAATTGATGAACTTGAAAGAGACCTGATTGCGGAAACTTCTGAATGTTTAGGGCTTAATTCTTTGGCTCAAGAGGTGGATGCAGAGTTAGTAGCGCTTGAAAAACTAGACGAAGCGGAATTGGACAATGCTCTAAAAGCAGCTGCTAAACAAGTAGTTAAAGAGGAGCACGTGTGAGTGTTGGAGTTATGTCTTGAGTTGCAATCTGGATATGCGATTCTCACTGTCACCGGAATGGAGAACGCACGACTGTTTGTCTGACTTCTCGAGGTTTCGGTT
>CAMTOL010000195.1 GCA_947074135.1 uncultured Rikenellaceae bacterium | reverse complement strand
TTGAGAGTTTTAATGCTACTTGCAGTCGCTCTGTTTTCTGCTTCCAAGGCAATGGCGCAGGATTTCGAGGAAAGTACTATCGGAGATTTTAATGCCATTGATACTCGTGGAAATGTCCACCTTATTATCTTACCTGGACAGAGTGAGTCGTCGATAACTGTTTAACTACAAGGAATTACCTCTAAAGAGTTCAAATATTGGGTTAAAAAAGGTGTTTTGTATATCGATGTAGCTAGTGGATTGCTCAATAAGGTTGGGTATGTACGAATACTAGCAACCACATCGACATTACGTTCAATTCGTTCGCAAGGTGCTAAAATTGAGTGTCTTATGCCAATAAACACATCTGATTTCTCATATGAAACCGTTGGCTCGATTAACAATGCAGAACTCTGGGTTGAGACCCAAAAACTGACTGTTAAGAGTGCAGGGAAGAGTGACATCGTGGTTATCGGATCGGCGGTCGAGGGCGAGTTTATATCGAAGATTAATAGCCGAATTGATGCGATTCAACTTAAATGTGACATTATCACTGCCAAATCGTATAATTTCTCGGAGATTTATCTTGCTACAAGCGGAATAATTAACGCTACGGCATCAATGGGAGGGTCGATATACTACTATGGAGATGCCAGAGTAGAAAAGAAACTGTCGTTAGGCGGGGGTATTACCAAAATTGAACGTGCTAGAGAGAGCGTAATGTTTGAGGGTATGATGGAGCTATGGTCGAGTGGACTCTTTGATAATCTTAATGAAGGTAATAAAGCAGATATGGTTGAAGTTTTCGAAACTAAACCAAAAGCCGAGGGTAGCCCTATGATTGAGAAAAAGAGTGAGGCGACAAAGAAGCAGAAAACAGAGAGTGGAGACGTTTTCTTCTAATCAATATATAATGAGCCACTTAATTTGTCAGTACAGAAAAGAAATTAATCTCTAAAATCAAACTCATTCTAGCTTTATGTTAGTAAAAAGCTACAGCAGTACTGTTCAAGGTATAGATGCAATAATAATTACGGTTGAGGTCGATGCCTCGCCTGGTTGCAATACTACAATTGTTGGACTTCCTGACAATGCCGTAAAAGAGAGTTCACAGCGTATTCGGGCCGCTTTCTACAATAGCGAACTGATGCCCCCTTCGCGTAATATAGTGGTCAATCTAGCTCCAGCCGACCTTCGAAAAGAGGGTTCGCACTACGATTTGCCCATTGCCATTGGAATACTCGCTGCTAGCGAACGACTCTACACAGAGCAGTTGTCTAAATATATTATACTAGGCGAATTATCGCTCGATGGAACTGTTTTGCCAATCAAAGGAGCACTCCCAATTGCTATTGCTGCCCTAAATGCTGGGTTTGAGGGAGTGATACTACCAAAATTTAATGCAATGGAGGCTGCAGTTGTAAATGGAATAAAAGTCTTTGGGGTTGAGAATATAAAAGAGGTGGTGGCTATACTCGAGGGTGAACCTACAATAGAACCAACGGTAATTGATACTAGAGATGACTATTTTGCTCGTTACGACAATTTTGATGTTGACTTTTTTGATGTTAAAGGTCAACGGGCAGCAAAACGAGCGCTGGAGGTGGCAGCCGCTGGAGGACACAACGTATTGTTAGTAGGACCTCCCGGTTCGGGAAAGAGTATGCTGGCTAAACGGATGCCTACCATTACACCCCCGATGACACTTAGCGAAGCACTCGAAGCAACAAAAATCCATTCCGTTGCAGGAAAAATTGGAGTTAGTGGCGGTCTGCTCGCTCATCGACCATTTCGTTCGCCCCACCACACAGTTTCAGATGTTGCTCTAGTTGGTGGAGGCTCCACACCACAACCTGGCGAAATATCGTTAGCACACAATGGAGTGCTATTTCTAGACGAGATGCCTGAATTCTCAAGACACGCTCTCGAAGTGATGCGACAACCATTAGAGGAGCGAACAATTGATATATCGAGAGCAAGATATTCGGTACGCTACCCTGCCAATTTTATGCTTATTGCAGCTATGAACCCTTGTCCCTGCGGATACAGGACACACCCCGACAAGGAGTGTAGCTGCTCGGCGGCGACGGTAGCAAGGTATGTTGCAAAAATCTCTGGACCTCTGCTCGATAGAATAGATATCCATATCGAGGTAATGCCAGTAGATGTACAAAGTATAACCGCCAAACGCGAAGGAGAAAAAAGCTCAGATATTAGAGTCAGGGTAGTGGCGGCGCGCCAGATCCAAGCACAAAGATATAATGGGACTACGGCTCATTGCAATGCAATGATGACTCCAGATATGATGGAGCGCTACTGCGCTCTCGAAGAACCGACAAAAGAGATGCTCAGAAAAGCGATGTCGCAATTTGGACTCTCGGCAAGAGCCTATGATAGAATCCTCAAAGTGGCACGAACAATAGCCGACTTAGAGGGGTGTCAACATATTGCATACCAGCACGTTGCAGAAGCTATCTCGTATCGCTCGGTTGACAGAGAGAGCTGGATATCATTCTAATGGGCTCTCTTTAGAGTGAAAATAACTAAAAAGCCAAGCAGTTGATGTGGTGAATGATTAAATGAATCTTGAACTAAATCTCAGAAACAACTTCCCAAATAGTTTTATGAACAAGTAACGACAAAGGCTAATAAACGCTACCTAAACGTATAAAAACGTGAGGCAAGATAGCTAATAGCAATTGTTATGAACTGAAGAAACATATAGCTTGGGGTGGGGTAAAAATCTAACACCTCAACGAGTAGTTTTAGACCAAAATAGTTTATCAAAATATTGACACCCACCACCTGCGAATAACGAAATAGCTGTACTCTACCTCTTAATACAGAGTCCCCAAAGGCTACTGAGCGAGTCAACCAGAAACCAGTTAAAAAAGTTACTGCAAAGTTTATGAGAAAGGCCAAGATAGGTGCAGATATGGTGATGAGCCCAAACAAGGTTGTATCTTGTTTGCAGAGCACAAAATGGAATAAGACCCAGTAAAATACGACACCAAAACCAACGTTCAGCCCCCCAACTGCAGCGTAACGAAATGTTTTGAGATCGACAAAACGACGAAAGAGTGGAAAGTAGAAGAAATCTACAACCACTCTAATTATATTAGCAAATCTTTGTAAAAATTTCACTTTGCGCTGTGATGATTAAAAGCTAACTCTCTAGTTTTAGCACTTATCTCTATTTCTCCTTCACAAAAAGTGCGACCATCTCGTCTAACGAGTTGATAAACATTAGATGATTACCGTCAATCTTAACTTTTGTTACAGATTGAAGCGACTCAGTAAATTTATTCTCTATCTCCATATCTGGACAATATTTGCGAGTAGCGCCAACATTGGCAAACTTGATATTATCTTGTTTGTTGTTGCTCAATGTGTAACCTCCAAAAAAGTTATTGCAAGCCGCTGTACCATACATCATCTTCTCTGCCGCATCAAAACGTACCGTAATTTGAGAATTCTCAATAGGGTTGTATTTAAACTCAATAAGTGTACATACACCACTCTCTAAATCGCCAATTTTAGGTGCTGATTGATTGCAAGGTTTGCAACAACCAACCATAATTGTCACAATTGCCAAGTAAAGTAAATTTTTCATACTATGTTTTTATTATATTATGTAACTACTCAAAGTAAACGTTCTTTTTCAGAAAAAATTATTTTCTAGGAGAAAATATTATCAATTCCCTCCCCTCAGAGTCATTTAAAAATAACATTCCGTTTTTGATTGCAAACAAGTGAGATGCTGAAAGTTGCTCTATATATATAGATTCAAATTCGTCGTCAGGACAAAATGCAGCTGTAATCGTTTCGATTGAGAAAGAGATTTTTGAATTATCGTTTGCAGTATATGTCCCCCCCATTACGTTGCAAAGTGTTTGGGCAGAAAAAGTTGAGTCACTCAGAATAGTTAATGTAGGCGACTCCTCAACTGATAATATTATCATTGAGTCATTTCCTCTAATTTGCTCAACAACCCAACTAGAATCCGACAACGTAGCGTTTGGAGCACTATTACTACACGATAATAACGCAATGAAGAGCAAACAAAATCCAAAAAATTTTGATAAGCTGCGTAATGTCGATTGATTTCTCATAATAATTTGTAAATTTGTGGTTTAAAAGGTAATGCTTTTTTACAGAGTTTTAGTGGAAAAATTAACATATCTAAAGTAGATATTAATTAAACCGCATACTAT
>CAMTOL010000194.1 GCA_947074135.1 uncultured Rikenellaceae bacterium | reverse complement strand
ATAATTATATATTGGTCACATACTGTATACTAGTTTTTAACACATTTACATGTCTGCTATTTTCAGTTAGAAAACAGCATTGGATAACATAATGGATTAAGAGAAACGCTGATAAATATGTTTTGCAATATTTGGATTTTAGCCAAGTGTTTCTTTGTGCATAAGGTTTATAACCTAAACGCAAAATTGTTATGTCACACGATGTTATAGAACAAAAAAATAGTCGTAAAAATAAATTTATTGCTAATTTTGCAAAAAGAACTGAGAATAGTTTGCTTAAATATGCAGATGAGGTATATACCTTTAGTAAAAAAGATTCTCAGTTAATATTTGATTTATATAGTATTCAAGCCGAGGAAGCGGCATTGTATATTGAGCCTCAAGCTCTTAAGCTGCCATATGATAAAATTGAATTGGATAACTGCTTTGTATTTTATGGAGCGTGGAATAGAAAAGAGAATTATGAAGGATTAGAGTGGTTCTTGAATGAGATATACCCTAAAATACAATCAAAAGTTTTCTTTAAAATCATTGGAGGTGGATTAAGTGACCAATTGCAGAAAAAGATTAATATTGAACAAGGAATTGAGTATCTAGGATTTGTTGATGATCCATATACAATTATAGCCTCCGCGAATGCTTTAATTGCCCCTGTTCTTAGTGGAGCAGGTGTAAAGGTTAAGGTTATTGAGGCTCTTGCAACAGGAACCCCTGTTATAGGTACGCAAATAGCAATGGAGGGTATTGATAATTTTGAGATTGATAAATTTCAGATGTTGACTACAGCAGAGAGTATAGAAGATTATTGTTACATAATCGATAACTTTGGCAGGAGATCCAAAGAGTTTAAAATACGGGCGAAAGAGTGGTTTTCCGCAAACTATTGTTCTTCGAAAATAATTGATAAAATATTATAATGACTACGGCGAGTATAGTAATATATAAAAGTGATAGACAAGAACTCGAAACAGTTCTAAGTTGTACAGTGCAAAGTATTGTTGAGAAGATATGGGTAATTGATAATTCACCAACCGATGAGTTGAAATGGGTAGTGGGTGTCTCTTCAAAAATTGAGTATGTGTTTGGTCAAGGTAATATTGGCTATGGTGCAGCACATAATATTGCTATACATAATTCTATTAGATACGGTGCAAAGTATCACGTCATTATCAACCCTGATATCAGCTTTAGTAATCAAGCGATAACGATACTTGCTGATTTTATGGATGAAAATCCTCAAGTCGGGCAGTTAATGCCTAAAGTAGTTTGTCCAAATGGAGAGCTACAATATCTCTGTAAACTATTACCATCGCCAATGGATCTTATTGGCAGGAAATTTATTCCTTTTAAATCCTATGTCTTAAAACGTAATTATCGTTACGAAATGCATAACTTCGATTATAATTCAGTTAAAGAGGTTCCAAATCTAAGTGGTTGTTTTATGTTTTGTAGGGTTGATGCTTTGAACAAGGTGGGTGGATTTGATGATAATTTTTTTATGTATTGCGAAGATATTGATCTTTGTCGAAGGATTGGTATGAGTGGCTATAAAACTATGTACAATCCAAGCGTAACAATTGTTCACGCTCATAAAAAAGAGTCTTTTAGAAATAAAAAAATGCTAAAAGCGCATATTAAATCAGCAATTAGATATTTTAATAAATGGGGCTGGGTATTCGATAATTATAGACATAAAATCAATAAAATAGCAAAATAGATTCCCTATATCATAATTAAGGATATTATCAATAGATGATATTATATCATTGAATGATTAATTTAATGTATTTTTGTAATAAATTACTATTTAAAATAGTAAGAAGTAATTATTAAATTATTAGAAAGATGCAAAAAATTAACAACAAAAGTGATCTGAAACTATTTATTGATTTTTCAGAAAGTGGAGGAGCGGCTCCATCTTCATTCGAATTCCGCTATTTTACAACTGATAAAAACAAATATGTTCATTGTGCATTTGACGGCACGAATTACACTAACTGTTATAGTGCAGATAATGGAGTGTATGCATTTTGGAGCTGCCCCGATTTTTATCCTGGACAGTTAAAAGTCATTAGGCACTTTTTTCAGGAAGATCAAAGATTTGACGATGGTGTGTTTAATCTTATTGTTGCTGAACTTACAGAAATTGAGATTACAGATGCTTTTATCGAGAACGAAAACCAACCAATAGATATTGCGCCACTAATTATGAAAGGTGATAAGGGTGATAAAGGTGATAAGGGTGATAAAGGTGATAAGGGTGATAAGGGTGAACAAGGAGACAAAGGAGCTATTGACACATCATATACGGATAGTTCAATAGCGAATCTCAATATAGATACGACCAATCTATGCCTTAAATCAGCCGAGGTACTAAATATAGTAGGCAACAAAAAAGCCTTTGATCTCGCAATAGAATTAGAGATAGGTCAAAGTTATATTCTCACTTGTGAATATCAAACATCGACTAACAATGCTACATTATGGGGGTTAGGACTTCCTTGGCAAGGCACTCAGTTGACAACTCTTCCTGCAAGTTATAACGAATGGAGTAAAGTGATTCGAAAATTCACGGTGACTAAGAGTGGACTTAATAGTATATACAATTGGGACATTGCAGCACGTTTAATCTCGTTTCGAAATATGATGCTTGAAAAAGGTAACAAAGCTACTAATTGGCAGCCGGCACCTTCAGAGGCTGATTCATTATTTGTGAATCAGACAATACCATTGATTGTTGAAGGTAAGATCAATCCAGTTCTGCTTTAAAACTCTATTGCAATTATTAAAAGTGCGTTCTCAAAATAAAACTTGAGAACGCATTATTTTATTAAAATAGTTATCTTTGTCGAACAATACTATATTTCTAAAAATGAAAGTTGCATTAATTACTGGAATTACTGGGCAAGACGGAGCGTATCTTGCAGAATTCCTCTTAAAAAAAGGATATAAAGTGCACGGTATTAAAAGACGGGCTTCGTCGTTTAATACTGAGCGAATTGATCATATCTATGAAGACCCATACATCGAGAATCGCAATTTCGTGCTTCACTATGGAGATATGACAGACTCTTTGAACCTAACACGAATTATTCAGGATATCCAGCCAAATGAGATATACAATTTAGCTGCTCAATCACACGTTAAAGTGTCGTTTGAAACACCTGAATATACAGCTAATGTAGATGCGCTTGGGACACTTCGTATTCTAGAGGCTGTTCGTTTGCTTGGATTAACACAAAAGTGCAGAATATATCAAGCCTCAACTTCTGAACTTTACGGATTAGTACAAGAGATACCTCAAAGTGAAACCACACCATTTTACCCTCGTTCCCCATATGCCGTAGCTAAAATGTATGCCTACTGGATTACGGTGAACTATCGTGAGGCATACGCAATGCACTGCTCCAATGGCATCCTCTTTAATCACGAGAGTCCTCAGCGGGGTGAAACATTTGTAACTCGCAAAATCACTCGTGCGACCTCAAAGATTGCTTTAGGGCAACAAAAGTGTCTATATCTAGGAAATCTATCTGCACAACGAGATTGGGGGCACGCCAAAGACTATGTGGAGGCTATGTGGTTGATACTACAACAAACAACTCCAAATGATTATGTTATAGCAACGGGTGTAACTACCGAAGTGCGTGAGTTTGTGTGTATGGCATTTTATTATGTTGGTATCAGACTTGAATTCAACGGTTCAGGTATGGATGAGGTTGGTATTATAAATGACATTGATTATCAAAAATTTTCAGATCGTGTTGGAGGCGTTCCTAATGTTGGGATAGGTGATATTGTAGTAAAAGTTGATGCTAAATACTTTCGTCCGACTGAAGTTGAACTATTAATTGGAAATCCGGCTAAATCAAAAAATATACTTGGTTGGAAACCCAAACATAATCTGACTGAACTGGTTGAAGATATGATGGCAGGAGATATTAAACTGATGAAAAAAGAGGCATATCTTGAAGCAGGTGGATACAAAACATTGAATTATTATGAATAAATTTAAGAGATTTCTTGTTCTATTGGTTCTCGCCATAAGTGCAATATCTGCAAACGCTCAAACGTATATTAAAACCAATGCTTTGTATTGGTTAGGACTGTTGCCAAATGTTCAGGCTGAAACTAGACTAGGTAATCAAATTATTTTTCAAGGCGACATTAACGCATGGGGTTGTAACACTAATGAAACAAGCTCACA
>CAMTOL010000193.1 GCA_947074135.1 uncultured Rikenellaceae bacterium | reverse complement strand
TCATCCAAAAGATAAGATTGGACACCTGGCACAAACCACCCCCAACCCCTGCCGAGAGTGCGGTCTTGCCATTCTTACGAGCAATCTCAATGTAGGCATACCTAAAACGACGAGTGCCGTCGGCATTGCGCCACCCAAAGATGTTCCAGATAACAAACTGCTGCCAAGGTTCTAACTTAAACCGCAGACCTGCCCACTCGCCTTTGGTGTGTTTGAGGCTTTCGATAAACTTAATCGCTCGTGCAGCAGCACTGCGGTCAAACTCCCAACCATTTTCGAGCGCAACATCGAAGTCGGCAAAATATCGCTTGACAGCAAGCTGCACAAACTCGCCAGCGACAACCTCACCGCTCAAAACCTGCTCGGCATAAATTTCAGCTTTTTGTTTTTTCTGTTTCATTAAAATTCTATTTCGATAAATATTTGCCGTTATCGGCAATAATTGCTATATTTGAAGCAAAATTTCAGTTGAAAACTTGCCGATAAAAGGAAAATTATGAGATATATTTCTGTAAGTCAGTTCGCAAAAAAATATGATATTTCTGAACGCACTGTGCGAAATCAATGTGCCGTTGGGAAAATTGAAGGTGCCTTTCTGACAGGCAAAAATTGGAACATCCCTTACGATGCAACCCCTCCAACTCGAAAGAGTGCAACAAAGTTTGCATCTCCGCTGCTCAATGCACTTAGAGAGCAGAAATCAATGCAACTCAAAGGAGGCATCTACCACCGCACACAAATTGACCTAACATACAACTCCAACCACATCGAGGGTAGTCGTCTGACCCACGACCAGACTCGCTATATCTTTGAAACCAACACAATTGGCATTACCGACCAGAGTGTCAATGTTGATGACATTATCGAAACCTCAAACCACTTCCGTTGCATTGACCTCATCATCGACCGCACCGAGGAGCGATTGAGTGAGGAGTTTATAAAAGAGTTGCATCGTATGCTCAAACAAGGGACTTCGGATAGCCGCAAAGAGTGGTTTGCAGTTGGCGATTATAAACGCCTACCTAATGAGGTGGGTGGTAACCAAACTACACTCCCCGAAAATGTGCATCCTCAGATGAAGGTTCTGCTAAAAGAGTACAACTCTAAAAAGCAAAAAACATTTGAGGATATTATCGATTTGCATCAACGATTCGAGGCTATACATCCATTCCAAGACGGCAATGGCAGAGTCGGCAGGTTGATAACTTTCAAAGAGTGCCTTGCCTATGCTCACGTTCCATTTAGCATCACCGATGAACTAAAAATGTTTTACTATCGAGGTCTGCAACAGTGGGACAACCAAAGGGAATACCTAATCGACACTTGCCTTACGGCCCAAGATAACTATAAAGCGATTTTGGACTATTTCAAAATCAAGTATTAGCTCTGCTTACACTATATCAAAGAACTTCTTTCTATCAATTATATCTCTTCAAATTCTGCAAACTCATCCTGTTTTTGCTTTGGAGTAATTAGACCTGCAACACGCATTCGGCTTACTGGTGTGAAACCATACTCCGAAGCGATGCTCTTAGCATTAGCGAGTGCCGACTCAGCAACCTTGCGCTTGGGGTTGATCACTGTGCTCGTGCCATTTTTGGTCTCAATCTCTATTGTAAAACCCTCCTTTTCGACCTCTCGCATCATATCGTGATAGAGTGCCATCTCACGAGAGTAGGCAACAAGCAAGTCAATGCCAACCACATCGAGCAGCTGATTGTGTAACAAGTATGTGGCTGTATATTCGAACACCTTTTTCGCTGTACCTTTGAGCCGTACTTTTGGAATTTGTGTCATTGCGTTCACCTCCACCTGTTCACTCATCCGACATGGCTGATCTGTGCCTCTGAGTTTTTTCTGTTGATTTGTTATTTTCATAAGTTCCCATTTTTGGATTCACTGCACGCGCGTGAAGAAGATTAAGGGTGCGATTACATTTCGTAGGGTGTGAAGGAATTTCACCCCCCTACCCCTGCATTCATTCAACCGTTTTTCGATCCGTTATCAAAGAGTTACGAGGCTCATTTTGGCATTTTTCGGAATTCTTAAATCTTTAACTCTTAAATCGTTAACAGTTCAATTAATCTATCATTCATTTAACTGTATTTCAGCTATTTGACGTTCCGTCCAAATTGGGCTGCAGTTCGGCAAATCGAGCGAGCTCGTTTGCGCTCACTTTGCGCCAATTTTATCTTTTTCGAGTGTTTTTAGTAATAATTGAACTGATTACGTTGCCGGGATTCGATTCGATTAGTCGTCGGCGTTGAGCTTGTTCGACATAGATTCTCGTCGTCGCACTATCGCTATGCCCCAGCAGATCCTTAATCATCTCGACACTCATTCCACTTGCAACCAACAAGCAACCGCATGTGTGGCGAAGTGAGTGAGCCGATATTTTAGGGTCATCAATGCCAATAGCTCGAAGTCTACGCTTAACGGTGTGTGAGATAGTCTGCTTGGACAACCTCTCGCTCTGCACCCCTTTCAAGTGATTGACAATCAAAGGGTCGCCCATATCGAAACTCCTGACAGACAGATAGTCCTCAATCAACTCTGCTACCAACTGCGGAACAGCAAGAGTATCGCTCTTATCTACACGACCTTTGCGCTGAATGTGCATTACCATTTGCTCACCCTGTTTGTCGAGGTCTGAGATATTGAGGCGATGTACCTCGCAAGTCCTTAATCCATTGGTGAGCATCAGCGAGATAATTAGTTTATCACGTTTGCCCGAAATAGTTTCGGTGTTGATAGAGTCCAAAAGCCGCCCTGCTTGCTCTGCCGAGAGCGGCTCTTTGAAGTGTCCACGCTGCTTGATTGAAGTGGCGATGCCCTCGCCAATGCTCTGATAGTAGTTCCGTTTCTCGCAATACTTGTAGAACAGCTTTACAACACCGACATAGCTCAAATAGGTGAACGAGCTATGCCCTTTGCTCTGTTGAAACTCTTTGTACTCAAACAGATTCTCACGACTTGGCGAGCGAGGGTCAATCCCTTGCGCCGACAGCCACCGAAACCACATACCAATCTTACGACGATAGTCCTTCTGCGTTTCGGGCAGCACATCAATCTCTCGAATCCACTCGTCGATTATCTGATTTAGCTTTAGTGTTGTTCTCATCGGGTACGTTCTTGTGCTGATTTAATGTTATGACAGCGGTTGCAGAGGCTTTGCAGGTTCTCAATATCGAGCGGTGCACCGCCTCTGTTTATCGGAGTGATATGGTCGGCAACTTTTGCGGTGGTATGTTTGTCGTTTCTCAGACACTCCTCGCAGAGAGGTTGCAGCTCCAACTTCATAGCTCTTAGCTTGCGCCATTGGGGCGAGAGGTAGAACTTTGTGTTTGAGTGCTGTCGCCCCTCTTGAGGCTTGCGCTGCACCTGCCAAGGGCGGTGTACGGTTCGTTTAATCGTTGGCATTACAAAACTGTTTTAGAAAATTACATCATCACGAAGTGGAACATCAAAGTCCTCAATCTCCCAACCAACAACATAAACTATTTTGGCATTCCGCAGCCGCTCACACAGATTGTTGGCCACAACATCGTAGCGCATAAAGTCCGCAGTGTAAGCCGCCTTGCCATACTCCTCTCTGTTCTGCTCCAAAGCCGCAACATCTTGCTTATCCCACTGCAACAACTTACCGTTATGCGTGGCGTACTTTTTTCGCCCATCTGCGAGGTGAAATATTACCTTTTGTAGTTTCATAGCTATACAAGTTTGCGGTGATAAGATTTAAGGGCCACGAATAACTGAAGCTCCAGCCGAACAATTTCGAGCGATGGGTTGCGACCACTTTTGCGTCCCTTTACGTACTTTGTGTGCATACGAGAGATAAACTGCTCTGCTGGACTTTCCAACGGTAACTGCAGAGCCAGTTCGGCAATAAAAGTTACCTTTGAAAGATGGAAAGAAAGAATTACAGTAAAAAGTTTAAAGAGAATGCCGTTAAATTGAGTTATGAGCGTTCTTCACAAAGTGCCTTAGCCAAGGAGTTGGGCATCTCATCCACCTTGCTTAGCAAGTGGCGCAAAGAGTTTGTCGAGTACGGTTCGGCGAGTTTTCAAGGACGAGGTATTGAGCGCCTCACGGATGAACAGCGCAAAATCAAGGATCTTGAAAAAGCTCTTAAAAACAAAGAGTTAGAGCTTGAGATATTAAAAAAGGCGATCGCTGTCTTTTCAAAAATAGATCAGTAAGATATTCGTTTATGGATAGCCATAAAGGGCTTTA
>CAMTOL010000192.1 GCA_947074135.1 uncultured Rikenellaceae bacterium | reverse complement strand
GGAGATGGAAACATTGTCAAATTCGCGTGCTTCAGTGAGGTCAAAAGCTGCATGTCCTACCCGCGATGCGCTAACCTCTGGGGCATCTGTTGAACGGTTTACAAGACGATTGCGAAGCTCATCGATAGATGGAGGCATAATGAAGAGCGAGCAAGCACTCTTGCCAAATTTATGTTTGAGATTAATTCCCCCCAATACATCAACATCGAATAGTATCACATTGCCTGTGCTCCATATTCTCTCAACCTCGCTTCGTAGAGTTCCATAGCAGGTGCCTGCATAGACCTCCTCCCACTCTACAAACTTATCAGCATCGACAGCCGCTTTAAACTCTTCTTGTGTAAAAAAGTAGTAATCTACTCCATTTTTCTCTTCGCCACGAGGTGCACGAGAGGTTGCTGAAATCGAGAATTTGAGTTGAGGAAATACTCCTAGCAGGTGTTTTACTATTGTAGTTTTACCACTACCCGAAGGTGCTGAAAAAATTATTACTTTATTGTTCATCTCCTATTATTTATTAATCATTCTAATTAACGGTCTGTTTTCACTTTTTGCGTAGTGTCAAAATCGTAAGCTCAGGTCTTGTGCCTATGCGCAACGGAAAAACAACATATCCAAGTCCATCATTAATATACAAGTGACGACCTTGTTTCTCATACAAACCCGAATAACGCTCATAAGCCCACTGTGCAGGACTCCACTGCCAACTACCTACCGAGAGCTTAAACTGCATAGTATGGGTATGACCACTGAGCGTCAAATCACTTTGAGGCACATACAACGAAACTGAATCGAACTGATTTGGCGAGTGCGCCACCAGAATAGTGTACTGACCATCATTAGCCTCTCGAAGTGCTTCTCCCATATTACTTCCTCCAGCATTCGAATTGTAACCATTGTGATGATGATTGTTTGCAAAAGTTACGCCACCAATCAATATACTATCCACACCTCGGTATAACCATTCGCCTCGATTCTGAAGTACACTCCAACCCATACTCTGCTGTTTTTGCACTAACGACGCAACTGAACGTGAAGGGTTGATTTTAAGCGTATCGGCAATATAATAAGCTAAGTCGTGGTTACCCAGAACCGAATAGAGTTGTGGTTCTATTTGCGAAAAGAGTCTTATAAACTCATCGCTCAACTCCTCGCTGTGAATGTTGACCAAATCGCCACTCTGAACCACAATATCAGGTTTGATCTCATTGATTGTAGTGACTAGTTTTTCGATTAATCCAGTCCAACCACCATAATTGCCAATATGAACATCAGAGAATTGAGCAATACGAAAACCATCGAACGACTGCGGTAGTCTATCACTTTGAATCTCTACATAGCGTACATCGAGAGAGGTACGACCAAAAGTTGCTCCATAGAGCATCACACACACAACCAAAACAGCAGCACAGTAGCCTACATAAATCAACGATTTAAGCTCTCTACGCTTCGAGAACAGACGAATAAACCATCTGACAACAAGAAAAAACAGAAGTGCAAATTTCGAAAAAAAGCTAATAAAAAATAGGAGTATAACCCAAGTAACAACCCCCATAAATGTAGGATTGACAATCATAACTGCATAAAACAGCATAAAAATAATCATCAAAAGATTAACAGTAATGGCTTGAGCTATATATAAACGCTTCGCTCTTTTGCTACGACTCTTCAGTAAAGTTCTATATATAAGAATCTCTGGAATAATGGCTAAAATACCAAGAATAATAAACATAATAACTATCATAAACGAAAAACTATCTTTGTGCTTTAAACGCTAATTTGCACTATTTTGGTATATTGGAGTGCAAATCAAGCACAAAGATACTCTATTTTTTCAGACCAACATACAAGATTGGATAGAGAGCATAATTTGTGGTTATTAAAAAATATTAAAAATTCGTTTTTCTAGTTTTATTGTACTATCTTTGCACCCCCAAACCCTCAATTTGAGATACAAAATTTAGTAAACAACTATGCTAAAAACATATAATTATCTGCTATTTGACCTTGACGACACCTTTTGGAGCGTGTCGGTAAACCAGAGAAGTGCACTTGGGGATATCTATTATATCTTTGCAATGGATCGTTATTTCGAAAATTTCGAAACATTCAGAGAGCAGTTTGCTGCCATCAACTCGAAGTTATGGTTAGACTATCGTGACAATAAGATTGACCGCTATACGCTTCGCAATGATCGCTTCAATCGCCTATTATTAAGTGTAGGGGTTGACGACAATGCGATGGCACTCAATATGAGTGACGAGTATTTGAGAATTGTGCCTACCCATACTCATTTGATTGACGGCACGAAAGAGATACTAGAGTACTTACGTTCGAGGGGATATAAAATGTCGCTTGTGACAAATGGTTTCAATGAGGTTCAGTTTCGCAAGGTTGAACTTTCGGGCATTGAGTCCTATTTTGAGCATATCATAACCTCTGAGTTTGCGGGTTGCAATAAGCCGTCGCGAGGTATTTTCGATTTTGCACTCTCAAAGATTGGTTGCGAACGTGAGAGTGTTTTGATGATTGGCGATGATCCGCACAATGATGTATTCGGGGCTTTGGATTCGGGTTTAGATTGTGTATTTTTCAACGAGCAGGGCAAAGAGTGCGCCCACACTCCAACATACACCATCACTCACCTATCGGAGCTAGAATCAATATTATAAGTCGCAACTTCTTGAAAAAAGCTATCCCAAAACTTATACTGTTTAACCTCTAGAAATTGACCTCTTACGTTCGAACTCTAGCAACGCTTTTTTGACATCCAACCCCCAACGATAACCACCCAAGCTACCGTCACTGCGAACAACTCTGTGACAAGGCACTAGAAAACTGACCTCGTTACGACCTATAGCAGAAGCAACCGCCCGAACTGCTTTAGGTCGTCCAATCATTGCCGCTACCTCGCTATAAGTTCGTGTTTCGCCTTCGGGAATCTGCATCAAAGCAAAAGTAGCCTCTCTATCCAAAGCTTTGCTAGGCATTGCAAAACCAGCTCCCAACTCTTCGAAACGACCATCAGGATCCTTACTCTCGAAAATAAAGTCTGCAACATATTGAGCCAACTCATCATTGCGCTCACTCGCCGCCAAACCTACTGCCCACTCTGCACTAGGGTCAAAATCAGTGAAATAGAGTTTACTAAAGACAAACATCGAGTCAAACTCCATAAAACAACTACCAAACGGTGTACTAGATACCCCCCACATTGTTTTTTGACATCTCAGATACTATAAAAACAGGACGCTGTTTGGTCTGCATAAATATCTTACCGATATACAAACCCACAACTCCCAAGACCAACAACTGAACTCCACCCAAAAAACCAATTGCCAACATCATTGAACTCCAACCTGCGGCAACGTGGTCGGTAAAAAAGCTCCAAATAACATAAGGAACTAACAAAAGACTCAAAAAAGTGACAATACCACCTATCCAAATTGCCAAGTGTAGCGGACGAACACTAAACGACGTTACCCCTGCAATAGCAAGTTTAAACATCTTCGAAAGTGTATATTTACTCTCTCCTGCCACTCTCTCATCTGGACGGTAGGGTATGGCATACTGTTTGAAACCCACCCATTTAATCATACCACGAAGAAATGGATCATCTTCGCTAAGTGTAGCCACCACGTTTGCAACTTTTCTATCTAACAGGCGAAAATCAGCCGCACCATCTTCAATCTTAACGTCCGAAAGAGCATTGACAACCCTGTAAAACGTCGATGAGCTCGTTCTTTTAAACCAACCCAATCGTTTGTCCTGTTCACGAATAGTGTAAACCACCTCATAGCCCTCTTCCCACTTAGCCAACAACTCAGGCAACATACGCGGAGGGTGCTGCATATCGCAATCCATTGATATGACTGCGTCACCAACTGCATAATAATATCCAGCCTTAACAGCTGCTTGATGTCCAAAGTTACGAGAGAAACTCAAGTAATCGACCCTAGAGTCCTTAGCCGCAAGAGCACGAAGAAAATCTAGCGTATCATCTTTACTACCATCATTAACATATAGAATCTGTAACTCATAAGGAAGTTTCTCGAAGACTTCGACCAAGTGCTCATACACTACATTTACATTGCTACCCTCGTTATAAGCAGGCAGGACAATCGAGATAACCTTTTGTTTATTCATATCATTTTCGTTCTATTGAAGAGCAATAAACTCACAGCGTTTTACAAAAAAAACGCCTACGACGAAATTCATAAATGAAACTAGGTTACTCCAAGTTTC
>CAMTOL010000191.1 GCA_947074135.1 uncultured Rikenellaceae bacterium | reverse complement strand
TAGAGGATGATGTAGGATTAATTGCTGATCGAATTGGATATCACAACCACATTTTCTGTAGATGAGTGAGCAGACAAGTTGGATTGATATAAAAACGATGAATAATTTGGAGGAGTACTGGACAGCTTATAGTGGTTGTGTAATAATTGTAACGAACGTCAGATATTTCTTAAATAAAACAACCGATCACCTCTTTGCAATGGAGGGTGATGGCGAGATTAAAGATTTCCCGGGCGACTACAGCGAATATCGGGAGTGGAAGCGCGAGCAACAGGCACTTGAAGCGGCTCAAAAAGAGGATAAGCCTAGGCCTACGGAGCAACCTCGCACGTCGAAACAACAGACCAATAAACTAACCTTTAACGAGAAGCGTGAGTTTACTCAAATTGAGGTAGAACTTCCAAAGTTGGAGCATGAGAAAGAGGTTTTGGAGAGCAGAATGAGCAGTGGCGAGATGAGCAGCGACGAACTTGTCGAGGCTGCAGAACAGATTTCGAAGCTCATCGAACGCATCGACGAGATGAGTATGCGCTGGTTAGAGTTGAGCGAAAAAGATAGCTAATATCGCCCACTCACTAACAACAAATAATTAAAAAAGAGAGCTGCTATTAGATTTTACTCTAAAGCAGCTCTCTTTACTTATTAACAGCACCTCTGACAAGTAACCAAACCTAAAATTGCAGCCTCATTGCCTAAGCATAGCCCCACAACTCTAAAATCAGCACCCACCTCGAAGTGCGCTCTATCACACTTTGATTTCAACTTCAACACCTGAAGGAAGCTCCAATTTCATAAGAGCATCAATAGTCTTAGGAGTTGACGAGTAGATGTCCATCATACGTTTGAAAGTAGAGATTTGGAATTGCTCACGACTCTTCTTGTTAACGAAAGTTGAACGGTTGATAGTGAAAATCTTTTTGTCAGTTGGAAGTGGAATAGGACCGCTAACTACTGCTCCAGTTGATTGAACTGTTTTAACGATTTTTTCTGATGATTTGTCCACCAGATTGTGATCGTACGATTTTAGTTTAATACGAATTTTTTGACTCATTTTTATTTGAATTATTCTAGTGGATAATATTATTCATCGTCAGATTTAAGGCGACCCGATGATTTCTCAATGATCTCCTTAGCAATTGCTGCAGGAACTGCATCAAAGTGCGAGAACTCCATTGAGCTAGTAGCACGACCTGAAGATATAGTACGAAGTACGGTTACATAACCAAACATTTCCGATAGTGGAACTTTAGCTTTAACCACACGAGCTGTACCTTTCTGCTCCATACCTGCGATTTGACCACGACGTTTGTTCAAGTCACCGATGATGTCACCCATATTCTCTTCTGGAGTAACAACCTCAACTGACATAACTGGCTCCATAAGTTGTGGACCTGCTTTGATAGCAGCGTGACGGAAACCATTACGAGCAGCGATTTCGAATGAAAGTGCATCAGAGTCAACAGGGTGGAACGAACCATCCTTCAAAGTAACCTTCATAGCATCGATTGGGAAACCTGCAAGTGCACCATTTGACATAGCGTTTGCAAAACCTTTCTGAACTGCTGGAATATACTCTTTAGGAATGTTACCACCTTTAACAACGTCTGAAAATTCAAGACCTTGTTTCTCTTTATCGTCGCAAGGACCAAGTTCAAACACGATGTCCGCAAATTTACCACGACCACCAGTCTGTTTCTTGAACGTTTCGCGCAATTCAATAGTTTGAGTAAGAGCCTCTTTGTAGTTAACTTGAGGAGCACCTTGATTAATCTCAACACCGAACTCACGTTTTAGACGGTCAACGATGATCTCCAAGTGAAGCTCACCCATACCCGAAATAACTGTTTGTCCTGAGTTTTCGTCAGTGTGTACAGTAAACGTTGGATCCTCTTCAGCAAGTTTCGATAGACCAATACCCAATTTATCTAAGTCTTTTTGAGTTTTAGGCTCAACCGCAAGACCGATAACTGGTTCTGGGAAAGTCATAGACTCTAGAACGATTTGGTGTGCTTCGTCACAAAGAGTATCACCAGTGCGAACATCTTTGAAACCAACAGCAGCAGCAATATCACCAGCACCTACAAACTCAATTGGATTTTGTTTGTTAGCGTGCATTTGGTAGATACGTGAAATACGCTCTTTTTTACCTGAACGGCTATTGAAGGTATATGAACCTGCGTCCAATTTACCTGAATAAACACGGATAAAACCAAGACGACCTACGAATGGGTCAGTAGCAATCTTAAATGCAAGTGCGCAGAAAGGATCGCTTTCAGATGGTTTACGAGTAATCTCAACCTCTGAGTCGCGTGGATCAGTACCAACAATCGCATCAACGTCAAGCGGAGATGGAAGGTAAGCAATAACTGAGTCCAAAAGCAACTGAACACCTTTGTTTTTGAATGACGAACCGCAAAGCATTGGAATAACGCTCATATTGATTGTTGCTGTACGCAACGCGCGGATAATCTCGTCAGGAGTGATTGATGCAGGATCATCGAAGAATTTTTCCATCAAAGCATCGTCCGACGCAGCAACCTCTTCAATAAGAGTTGCACGAGCAGCCTCAGCCTCAGCAGCTAGAGCTGCAGGAATCTCCTCGATAGTATAGTTATCACGAACTGTTTTATCATCGAAATATACATAAGCACGATTATAAACCAAGTCGATAACACCTGTAAATTTATCTTCTGAACCAATTGGAAGAACGATAGGAAGTGCGTTAGCACCTAGACGCTCTTTGATTTGAGCACAAACCGAAGCAAAATCAGCACCAGTACGGTCCATTTTGTTAACGTAACCGATACGTGGAACACGATATTTGTCTGCTTGACGCCAAACTGTTTCTGATTGAGGTTCTACACCACCAACAGCACAGAATGTAGCCACAGCACCGTCAAGAACACGAAGCGAACGCTCTACCTCTACAGTAAAGTCAACGTGACCTGGAGTATCGATGATATTGATTTGATAAGTATCTTCTTTGTACTTCCAGAATGCAGTAGTAGCAGCAGATGTGATAGTTATACCACGCTCTTGCTCTTGCACCATCCAGTCCATCGTAGCTCCACCTTCGTGAACCTCACCGATTTTGTGTGTTTTACCGGTATAGAAAAGGATACGCTCAGAAGTGGTAGTTTTACCAGCATCGATGTGCGCCATAATACCGATATTTCTTGTGTATTTAAGGTCTCTTGCCATTATTTTGCAAAAATTCTTTTATTAAATTTGTTTTAAACTCTTATTAGAGCATTTTTTTTGATAAAAATTGTCAAATTGGTGTTTAAGTGGTGCGAAAGGTAGATTATCAAGCGGAACATACTAAAGTATGTGAGCATTGAGGTTCTGACTTTTGTGCCGCATAAGTGCCAATCTCACAGCTTTTACACTAGAATCTGAAGTGTGCAAATGCCTTGTTAGCATCAGCCATACGGTGCATCTCCTCTTTACGTTTGATTGCACCACCTTCATTATTATAGGCTGCCATAATTTCAGCTGCCAATTTTTCTGCCATTGAGCGTCCAGCTCTTTTCTTAGAGAACGCTAGCAAATAACGGATGGCAAGAGCCACTTTACGGTCTGCGCGAACCTCCATAGGAACTTGGTAAGTTGCACCACCGACACGGCGAGATTTAACTTCGACTTGCGGAGTAATGTTTGCAAGTGCTGTTTTCCAGATTTCCAAAGGTTGCTTTTCGTTATCCTTCATCTTCTCACCTACAATATCAAGTGCGTCATAGAAGATATCGTAAGCAATACTCTTCTTTCCGTCGTTCATCAAGTTGTTCACGAAGCGAGTAACCAGTGTATCACCGAACTTTGGATCTGGAAGTAGAATGCGCTTTTTAGGCGTTGCTTTTCTCATTTTTTTCGTTTTTTGTTAGTTTTCGAGGAGTTTTACTTTTCACCACTAAGATTTCGCTTTATGTGAGATACTCTCCTTTAACTGAAAACCGATAGTTAATATTGTTTTGTTAATTTTGCTCTATATTTAAAATAGAGTCTTGTTTTTAATAGTACTAGAATTTAAGTTTAAGCAACTCTGCAATAATAGCAAGGAGGCATAAACCAAATTTCGCTACTATTTTTTAGCTCCTGCTTTAGGACGTTTTGTACCGTATTTCGAACGGCGTTGTTTACGTCCATCAACTCCTGATGAGTCGAGAGCACCACGAACCAAGTGGTAACGTACCCCTGGAAGGTCTTTCACACGACCACCACGTACAAGTACGATAGAGTGCTCTTGCAAGTTGTGTCCTTCAC
>CAMTOL010000190.1 GCA_947074135.1 uncultured Rikenellaceae bacterium | reverse complement strand
TTCTAACAAAAAAGAGCACATCCCCCACATAACACCGCCGACAGCAAAGCAGATCCGCGAACTTATAAGTTGGGCGGGATGCTCCCAAAACGAAGTGTGATGGTGTGGCGACCCTTCCGGCATAAAACAAAACGACTGTTCGCTCTCTTTTTCTGAACTAGCGTTATCTTTTTGAGCCGCTTTGATATCGTTCTCAACACCGTTCACTCCATCTTTGAAGCTCTTGACTCCTTTACCAAGACCTTTCATTAGTTCAGGAATCTTTTTACCTCCAAAGAATAGAAGTACGACTAGAAGAATAAGTAAAATCTCTTGCAGACCAAGTCCGCCAATAAGCAATGGAAACATTATATTAATTATGAATTAAAAATTAAAAATTTTAAATGTAGGGTTATTATTAGTTGTCATTATCAAAGCGGTTGGCAACTACCTCTTTAACAAATATTTGATAATAGCATAACCACCGAAAATCTGAATCAACATACCTGGAACACCAATTCTAAAATCTTGAATAGCGACAAAAAAGTCACCCAAAATAGCCCATTCCACTAGTGTACCAAATAGTTGATAAGCAGCAACAACCGCTGCTAGAAGCAACAAATTCACCTTTTTGTAGTTTTGCGCTACTAGCCCAGCCGCCATAGCCAAAAAGATTGACTTGGTAAGTATTGCAGGAAGAACCGCCAACGGAGGCATTCCAAACAAGAGATGATTAACCACTGGCGAAAGAACTGCTGTCAATAAACCTGCTTTCCAACCATACTTATATGATGCTATAAGAGTGAAAAAGTAAATAGGCAAGAAGATAAACCCACCTTGAGGTACAAAGTGAGCCAATTGAGGTAGAGCAACATTTCCAACAATAAATGCTGCCGCAAAAAGATATGTTTTTGTTTGAGTATAGCCCAAAGAGTAGAGCCTGGTCGTTGTTGTTGTCATTTAATTATATTTTTTTTACGTTTAATAAACTCTTTAATAATTTCGAAAATCTGTTCTGTGTCGTCAACACTGTCACAGGCACTCTCAAGCGGGCATTTATCGCTTCTGTCGCGTTTCAATATATGGTTTACAATATGAGCGTACTTTACCTCAACTCCTCTACTATGCAGTAATTCGAGAGCCGAAACACTAATCACATCGGCGTAGAGTCCCACTACTCCGCCTCTGAGAGCCAAAACAGCGGCAGCCTTACCAATAACCTTATCGGCGAGAAAAGCACCTTGCAAAAATCCCTCCCCATCGCTTTGCAGTTCATACAAATCCATAATACCACTTTGCGAAAAGGTTTTCATCTCATCTCCGTTAACCACAACACACGAATACCCCTCTTTATAGAGCAAACTCACTGCTTCATTATACTCCATCTAGAACTTCTCCTGTTTTAGTTTCTCAACATACTCATCAATTTTCATCAATTGTTGCGGAATCTTGATTTTTTGCGGACAGTGGTGCGAACACTGGTCACAACCTATACAGTGACTTGCTTGTCGAAGTTTAGGAACACTTCTGTCATAACCAACCAAGAATGCCTTACGTGTCTTTGCATAGTTCTCATCTTGAGTATTTTGCGGAAAATTACCTTCGGTAATACACTTGTTATAGTGCACAAAAGTCGATGGAATATCAATACCATAAGGGCAAGGCATACAGTATTGACAAGAAGTACAAGGCACCAACGGATATTCAGTCATCATCGTAGCAACGTCCATCAATAATTCATTCTCGTTTTCACTGATAGGGTCAAGTGGAGCATACGATATTATATTGTCTTGTAGGTGTTCCATATAGGTCATACCGCTAAGCACAGTCAAAATACTCTGAGGTGTACCTGCATAACGGAAAGCCCAAGAAGCAATACTACGTTCAGGACGTTCGGATTTAAGTCTTTGTGCAAGATATTCAGGCACTCTCGCCAATCGACCTCCAAGTAGCGGTTCCATTACAACGACTGGAATATTACGTTTCTCTAGCTCTGTAAGCAGATATTCAGCATTTGGATTTTGATATTTCCAGTCTGGATAGTTGAGTTGAATCTGCACAAAATCCCAGTGATACTTGTCGTGCAACGATAACACATAATCATAAACCTCTTTTGTGCCGTGGAACGACCAACCTAAGTTACGAATGCGACCCGCTTCTCGCTCTGCTACCAAAAAATCTAACATACCATTTTTGATATATCGAGTTTCGAAATCCGCTATACTCCTACCAATTGAGTGAAGAAGCATATAGTCGATATAATCAGTCTTTAGGTACTCAAGCGAGTTATGATACATCTTCATCGACGCCTCTCGACTGTGGGTTAGAGGATCGAAGTTAGATAGTTTAGTTGCAATATAGTAGCTCTCTCTAGGGTGGCGACTAAGTGCCACACCAGTCGAACGCTCTGACCAACCTTGAATATAGACAGGCGAAGTATCGAAGTAGTTTACACCGTGCGCAAGTGCATAGTCAACCAACTCATTAACTGCATCTTGATCTATCACATTAGTACCTGGAGCAGGATTTTGGAGCAGCGGCCAACGCATACAGCCGTAGCCAAGTATCGACACTTTCTCATTAGTGCGTGGATTTAGGCGGTAAGTCATCTTGTCTGTTGGCACTTCAGTAATTGAAGTTCCGCCTCTCGATTTAGAGTTCTCCTGCGATCCACAACCTGGTATTGATACAGCTGCAACCGCTGCTGCACCACCACCTAAATATTTGATAAAATCACGACGATTAATCGCCTTATTATTGTTATTATTATCTGCCATTGTTCTAGATTTCAACTTGAAATTCAAAAAATATGAATTGTGAATTATGAATTAAACTGTTCTGTGCATTTGGTGACCTTCGACGTAAATTGCACTAAATGGTCGTGAAGGACAGAGGTTTTCGCAAGCACCACAACCAATACAACGTTCTGTATCGACCATAGGTATCTTTTTTGAACCCAACTCTCCAGACTTACTCTCAATCATTGTAATAGCACCTACTGGACAGTGACGAGCACAATTACCACAGCTCACACCATCGGTAAGAACGACACAGTTCTTCTCAATCCAAACGGCGTGACCAATCTGAGTTGACGATTTATCCTCTTTAGTTATCGGACGAATTGCACCTGCCGGACAGACATCTGAACATTTTGTACACTCTGGACGACAATAGCCTCTCTCATACGACATTTCGGGTTGCATAAAGGTTTTCAGCTCTTCAGATGGACGCAAAACCTTGTTCGGACAGGCCGAAACACACAACTGACAACCAGTACAGTGCTGTTCGAAGTTGCGAATCGAGTGAGCGCCAGCTGGTACTATTTTAGTTGAGCGTTTAGGTATCTTCTTATCCTCGATAAAAGCAAGTCCACCATCAACTTTAGTTTTTTGAGCCTTAACAGCAGAAGTAGCTAGTAAAGCACCTGCAATTGTAAGCATCTCCCTACGAGCAGAGTTAACCTTTTCCTCTTTCTGCTCCGCTGGTTTAGTTTTTTTCGCAGCCACACAAGAGTTATAAACTAATGCCTTTTGTTTACACTTATCCATACAGTCGAAACAAGCTACACAACGAGTATAATCAATCTCGTGTTCCTTACTATTGATACAAGATGATTTGCAATGACGAGCACAAAGTCCGCAATTATTACATTTATCGATATCAATACGAACTTTATAAAACGAGAATTTAGAGATATAACCAAGTAGCGTTCCTACAGGGCAAATTGTGTTGCAGTAAGTACGACCACCTTTAAACGAAAGTATAATAATTACAACAAGCGTGACGGCAGCCACTGTAAATGTACCAATGCTACGAATCCACACTTCAGTTTCATAAAAAGTATAACTCTCAGCACGTTCAGCAAAGTATGCTAAAGCGTTGTTAGCCCAACCGTAGATAGGAGCAAAAAGATTAGAAACGATGCGACCATAAGCACTATAAGGTTCTAGCAGTGCAGCGAGTGACCCTATCCCTGCAACGAGAGCTACTATAAAAATCACTAGTACCGTCAATCGTAGCCATTTTTTTGCAGGAGAAAAAGAGTATTTATTTTTTTTACGATTAAACCTCGACACTACATCTTGAAAAACACCTAATGGACAAATTACCGAACAGTAAAGTCGTCCAAAATTAAGTGTCAGAAGCACCAAACCAATTATCACCCCAACATTTAGGGCAAGAATGGCTGGAACAAACTGGATTTTGGCAAAGATACCAAACCAGGCGTGAATAGTCCCCGTAAAATAGAGGAAAAGCAGCGTAATAAGCGCCAGAAAAAGTACCGCGAGGGTAACTCTCATTTTTCGCAAAACATGCATCTC
>CAMTOL010000189.1 GCA_947074135.1 uncultured Rikenellaceae bacterium | reverse complement strand
TCAGATTTTTGTCGAATAGATGTTTGGTTTTACCACCGTTCAGTGTGGCATTACGGAACATAGGATTGATTGTCCCAATGCGAGGGGACTTCGAGAGACCTGTCCATATAGGGTTATTAGTGCGAGGTGGCGTGAGGAGTCTGCAGTGGGCGGAATGTTTTTGGTGTCAGTGCGTGTTGAGGGGAGTGATTCACAGGGTGTATCGGCAGATGTTTCCGATGCCTTATCGAGGAAGTTGGGGTTGAATGTGCGGGCTATTAATTTGAGTGCATTTGGTGGTTCATTTAGGGGCGAGATAGTTGTAGAGGTGAGCAACACTCAGACTGTTGATATGATACTCTACCATCTGCGCAACATTCGAGGCATCGAAAAAGCCACCCGCCTAAAATAATAAAAAAATAACATATACATATATAAAACAATGGCGCAGCAAACTGACGACAAGAAAATTATCTTTTCAATGGTCGGAGTATCGAAAATACTCCCCCATAACAACAAAAAAATTCTGAACGATATCTATCTATCGTTCTACTATGGTGCTAAAATCGGTATCATCGGTCTTAACGGCTCTGGTAAATCGACACTGATGAAAATCATTGCCGGACTCGACAAAGGTCACACCGGCGAGGTGGTTTTCTCACCCGGCTACTCGGTTGGCTACCTCGAACAAGAGCCTCAACTCGATAACTCGAGAACTGTTCGTGAGATTGTCGAAGAGGGGTGTGCCGAAGTGATTGCCCTGCTAAAAGAGTACGAAGAGGTTAACCTCAAATTTATGGAGGAGATGAGTGACGACGATATGGCAAAGCTTATCGAGCGTCAAGGCGAACTGACCGAAAAAATAGACCACGCTGGAGGCTGGGAGATCGACCAAAAATTAAATCGTGCTATGGACGCATTGCGTTGTCCTCCTGCCGACCAAAAAATCGAAGTTCTATCGGGTGGTGAACGTCGCAGGGTAGCACTCTGCCGATTACTACTTCAAGAACCTGACGTACTACTGCTCGATGAGCCTACCAACCACCTCGACGCTGAAAGTATCGATTGGCTCGAAATGCACCTACAACAGTACAAAGGAACTGTTATTGCAGTAACCCACGACCGCTACTTCTTGGACAACGTGGCAGGGTGGATACTAGAACTTGATAGAGGCGAGGGTATTCCTTGGAAGGGAAATTACAGCAGTTGGCTCGACCAAAAGACTACTCGTATGGCACAAGAGGAGAAGCAAGAGAGCAAACGTCGCAAAACGTTGGAGCGTGAGTTGGAGTGGGTGCGTATGGCTCCTAAAGCTCGTCACGCTAAGAGCAAAGCTCGTTTGGCAGCCTACGACAAGATGCTCAACGAGGATAGCAAAGCTAAAGAGGAGAAACTCGAGATTTTTATCCCAAATGGACCTCGCTTGGGCGATGTAGTGTTGGAGGCTCGTGGTGTTAGCAAGGCATTTGGCGACAGAGTATTGTACGAAGGATTGGACTTTATGTTGCCTCCAGCAGGTATTGTTGGGGTTATTGGTCCTAACGGTACTGGTAAAACTACTCTATTCCGTATGATTATGGGGTTGGAAACACCTACATCGGGCGATTTCAAGGTTGGCGAAACTGTCAAACTTGCTTACGTTGACCAACAACACCGCTCGATTGACCCAGAAAAAACTGTTTATCAAGTTATTGCCAACGACTCGGAGTTTGTGGAGTTGGGTAACCGTCAGATTAATGCTCGTGGCTACTGCTCACGCTTCAACTTTACGGGTGGCGATCAAGAGAAGAAGTGTGGCATATTGTCAGGTGGTGAGCGCAACCGTCTGCACTTGGCTATGGCACTCAAAGAGGGTGGCAACGTGCTGCTACTCGACGAACCGACCAATGATATTGACGTTAATACACTTCGTGCATTGGAGGAGGGTCTAGAAGGATTTGCAGGTTGTGCGGTTGTTATTAGCCACGACCGTTGGTTCTTAGACCGTATTGCAACACATATCCTATCGTTTGAGGGCGATGGCAAAGTAGTATTCTTCGAGGGAGGTTATTCGGACTACGAAGCACACAAAGCTGCTAAAAATGGTGACGCTGAGCCTCAACGCGCAAAATATCGCAAGCTTGTTGAATAGAATGGTTCTCAATTTGAATTGACTATTCTTTATCCTTCAAAAAGGGTTTGTTTTTCATACTTTTATTTCGGTTTATAATAATAAAGCACCTAATTTGTAAACTTATTAGCACTATTGTGTCAATAAAAAATAGGTACATTTGTTATTGAATTACTAAAAACCTAAAAGTATGAAAAACAAACCTTTTTTTTCTATTAAAAGACTCTACCCATTACTTCTGTCCATATTCTTTATCTCCTGCTCTACGTCCAGCAACTCTAACGAGAACAACAGTGGCGAACTTTTTGTAACACCTACTCAAATCGAGAGCGACAAAACGGGAGTTAAAACTCAGGTCACTATTATTAGCGACAGAGCTTGGAACATAAGCTGCGACGCTAATTGGGTAACAATATCTTCAAAGAAAGGTAACAAAGGTACCTCAATGATTGATATTACAACCGCTAAGAATGAATCAGACGCAAGAGAAACATCTCTTATAGTTGCTCTTGATGACAACTCAAACAAGGTTACAATCAATATCAAACAGATAAAAGGAGGGCTCGATAAGCCTATTAATAAAGAGGGAATGGAGAGCACCGCCCAACAAATCACAAAAAAGATGAAAGTTGGGTGGAATCTAGGCAACTCGCTTGAGAGTTGGAGTGACGGAGCCTCAGATCAAGAGACTAGCTGGGGCAACCCTAGAACCACTAAAGCTATGATTGATGCAATCAAGGCTGCTGGTTTTAATACTGTCCGCATACCTGTACGTTGGTATCCAAGCTCTAAAATGACCGAGTCTTCAATTGAGCTTAGTTCGCAGTGGTTGGCTCGTGTCAAAGAGGTTGTTGACTACTGTATCGATAACGATATGTATGCAATAATCAATACTCACCACGAAGGTTGGCTCGAAAGCTATCCTCTATATTCACACAGAGAAAACAATAACAAGAAACTTACGCAACTTTGGCGACAAGTAGCACTCTACTTCGAAAATTACGACGAGAGGTTGCTGTTTGCAGGAACAAACGAGGTTCACATTCCAGATAACTGGGGCAATGGAACTGCTGAGAATTATGTCGTTCAGAATGGCTATAATCAGTGTTTTATCGATGCTGTTCGCAGCACCGGAGGTAAAAATTATTACCGAAATCTAATCATTCAAACCTATGTAACAAGTCCTTGGCAAGGTCTTTCGAGTTTAACACTGCCAACCGATGTGGTTGAGAATAAGGTATCAATCGAGTTTCACGCCTACGATCCTTACGAATATGCTCTTGGCGGAACGGTCTATTTCTGGGGAACGCCTTTCAAAGGGTATGGTACTCCTGACGGACAAGAGGAGTATTTTGATAATCTATTTGGCAGCATACGCAACAAATGGGGCGTTAAAGGCTATGGTCTAATCCTAGGCGAATACGGAGTTACACTTCACTTTACCGAAGAGCTCAAAGATGTTCAAGCCGAATCACGCAAGTACTATATGACCTACGTTACAGGCAAAGCGATTGAAAATGGCATTGTGCCAATAGTTTGGGACAACAACTATAGCAATGGCAATGGTTCGGAAGTATTTGGAATGTTTGATCGCAATAATGATATGGCAATTACTGCTCCCCAATCATTAGAAGGATTGATGGAGGGCGCAAAACGTAGCTATCCATTTTAATTAAATCATAGAAGGCACAAAAATAGGAGTTAGAGGTTGTTCTAACTCCTATTTTTATAATTAGTCACAGTAAAAGTAAGTTTGCTCGAAAATTCAGCTCTGTACTACAAGGAGCTATTTATTTACTCCTATCCTAAGATTACTGCTGAGCTCTGATACTATTGATTATCTCGTTCGCTTTATCCTCATAACCATCACTGTACTTGCATAGTACAGTAAGTTTTTGGGGCGAATTGCCGTTAATTAGAGCACAATAGATCGCATTCTCTAAATCGTTCCAAGCATCGACATAGAAACCAGTCAACGAGCCGTTGGTCAACTTTCCTTTTTTGCTAACATTAGGTAATTTGTGATCTTTGGTCATTTTCAGAACGTGTTTTTCCAGCTCTTTAATCGTAACATTAGGGTCTTCGACAATAACAATCGAGAAATAGACATTCCCATCGTGACACTTTCCTCTACACTCATTTGCATCATTTTTCATAACGCTAAAACCAGACGGTAAATCGAACTCCATCCCCTTCCACACCCCGCTATCTTCTGCCACAGTGATCAGCACA
>CAMTOL010000188.1 GCA_947074135.1 uncultured Rikenellaceae bacterium | reverse complement strand
AAAGTTTTGATAAGTGACGAAAGAAGAATCTTTTTACGAATACTATAATCCACAATTGCTAGTATCATAAAAACGCCAGCTCTAATACCTGCAGCTATACAATACCCAACACCCACTCCCAAAGCAAAGAGAAGAGAAATTGCCAAAAAGAGCAACACATTTATACCCAACACCACCGCCAATAAAAGTCCAAATGTCGTACTCAAAAAAACTGACATATTCTCTGTTATTGCCAGTTTTGTACTATCTTTTTTAGTGTTTAAATAGTCGTTAATCTCCGACGCAAAAGCCTCAACACTCTGAGCTGGGCTTTGTTTGTATTCGTTATTGAGCATCGTTTTCATTTATTGATTCTAAATTATCTTCGCAACAAGAGCCAGAATAAGCTCTTTGGGCTTTGCGTTCTTTCTCTTCGTCGTAACGCTCTTTGAGTTTTTCTCTCATCTCTTTACCTGTCGATGGAGTGGTAAGAAGTGCAATAGCTGCTCCAACTGCTGCGCCAGCAATAAAAGCAAATAGTGTTGAGTTTTTCATAGCATAAGAAAATTTTAGTGATAAGTACACCTAAGTAAGAGTCTTCGATATCAACTATCGGACCAAGAATTATTGGTGTAAAATTAATAAAAAAAATCTATCATAACAAATATTACACCACAACTTGCAGATTTAGCAAAACAAAAAAGGAGATAATCTGAAATTCAGATTATCTCCTTTATAATTTGCAGAGCAAATCTATTTTTTAGATGCCTCAAGCGATGCTTTACGGAATTCTTTCATTGCTTTTTCGATTTCCAAAGAAGCTTTGCGAGCACGAGTACCTGCTGCTTTGTTACCTTTTTCAGCTTGAGCAGCTGCGTCTTCGTTGAATGCTGCAACAGCAGCGTTGATTTTTTCTAAAATTGCTTTCATAGTTTTAATTTTTTTTTGATTTGGTTTGATTACTTGAAAAATCAAGTACAAAGATAGTAAAATAACTCTAAATACCTAATCTTTACACCTCTTTTTAGATGTATTTTGGGATTTTTTTTACAAACAAGTAACTTATAACGCCTTTCTCAAAATCTCGCCAACCTTTTCTGGCGTAACAATACCTCTCTCGCCAACTCTCCAGCCTCTATCGGTAAATCGTTTAACAATTTCATTCACTGTTGACTCTCCAATCGAATGTTCGCTAAGCCTAGTCTTTACACCTAACGAACGATAGAACATCTCCGTCGCTTGGATAGCTTTATCAATGCGCTGCTCTTCACTACCCTCTTTGATTCCAAAAACTCGTTCGCCATACTGCAATAATTTTGCTCGCTTCTCCTCTCTCATAACGTCCATAAGTGCAGGGTGAACAATTGCCAATGTAATACCGTGATCCAAAGAATGAAGCGCTGTAAGCTCGTGACCAATCATATGTGTTGCCCAGTCCTGCTCAACACCCATAGCAACAAAACCATTTAGTCCCATTGTGGCTGTCAACATAAAGTTAGCTGCCGCATCATAGCTCATTCTCTCTACTGTAAGTTTCGGTGCAATATCAATCAAGGTTTGCAGTAACCCTTCCGCCCAACGATCCATAACCATTGCACTACCCTCTGTACCATCAGTAAGATACTGCTCAAGTGTATGAGCAAAGGTATCAACTATCCCATTTGCAATTTGTCGTTTTGGCAACGAATAGATAGCCTCGGGATCTAGAATTGAGAAGAGTGGAAAAGTGTTTGCGCTATGGAATGCTCGTTTCTCGCCATACGCTCTCCGACTAATCACAGAGCCATTATTCATCTCCGAGCCAGTTGCAGGCAGCGTCAGAACTGTTGCTAGAGTTGTAGCTTTAGCATTTGCTGCTTTTCGTTCGTCGAGCAGAAAATCCCAAGGATCACCCTCGTAATGCATTGCTGTTGCAATAAATTTAGTCCCATCTATAACTGAACCACCACCTACTGCTAACAAGAAATCAATCTCTTTCTCTTTAGCCTCTTCGACTGCCTTCATCAGTGTTTCGAACTCAGGATTAGGCTCTATGCCGCGAAACTCGACCCAATCTCTTCCTTTGAGAGCATCAACAACTTGGTTATAGATACCATTATTAAAAATCGACCCACCGCCAATGGTAATCATTATTTTAGCATCAGAAGGTATCAACTTAGCCAACCGAGCAATCTGTCCTTTTCCAAAAACCAATTTTGTAGGGTTTGTAAATACAAAATTATTCATCTTTATTTTAGTTTATTTAGTTTATATCTAGTTTATTATCTCCAACAATTATCTACTTTAACTTTAATTTAAAGGTCATATCTTTATCGACATCTAGAAGAGATTTCTTCCAGTTTGGCACACGTATTTCGTTAGAAATTGCATAAGGTTCGCTAGGAAGACCTAAGAAATTCTGGTCGAGAAACCTATTACTATTTTGGTCATGAATCGACACAATTACATACTTACCAACCGGCACTTCGAAAACTATTGAAACACTACCCTTATGGGCTTTTACAGCACCACCTATATATCGCTCATACAATTCGAACGTTTTTGTAGGTTTATCATAAGCTCCAATCAACACCTCTCCACTATCATCATCTACATTTTCGACCACAACAGTAAGTTTAACCTTTTTCGCGCCCACACTATCTTGTGCATATAATACACCCAAAGAGCAACACGTCGCAATAAGCAGCAACAATGGTTTCAAAATAGATTTCATCACATTATAATTTATCAAAAACTGGTTTAAGTCGTTTATATGCCTTATGGTATTTTTTAATTCTTTCAATCTCTCGCTCTTCTATATATGGCAGACGAAGTGGATTGATATTGTCTTGCAAGTCATATAGTTTGACAGCCACAACAACTCTTATTCCACACCGAGCAATATTCTCAATATAATCGTCGTAACTTTGGTTCTCACTTCTAGTTAGAAGTTCAACGGCCTTTACAACCTCCTCACTCAATCCTGCAGCAGCTAAATCATCCAATATTATCGACGTATCTTCGACCACATCGTGCAACACACCTACAATTTGTTCGCACTCATTGACTCCACTACCCATCACACGCAGGGGGTGGAGAATATATTGCTCACCGTATGGACATTTTTGTCCATTATGAGCAGCGACAGCAATTTCAAGAGCTCTTTTCAACATTCTTAATTAAGAGTTATGATTAAAAGTTAAAATATTAAATTGAAGGCATACTTAATTCTACAAAAATAACGGTTAATAATTAACTTTTTATATAACTAAATAAAAAATTAACTACTAACCGTTTTGTGTATGAACAATCTCTTGTTCAGCGAAATTACATTGCAAGAGCTTGAGAGATGAAGTAAATTGCAGCAACACCAAGGATAGCATAAAGTTCAGGGAAGGCAACCAAGATAAGAGTGTTACCAAACACTTGGTGACCATTACCAATAGCAGTAATACCATTAGCAGCAAGACCTCCCTGACGGTATGAGCTCCACAACGATACAGCACCAAGAGCTAGTCCACCACCAAAGATAGCAGCTGCCGATGTCATTGTGATATCAGCTATCAAATAGTCTTTGATAAGGAAGTAGCCCAAGAATCCGTAAAGACCTTGAGTCGAAGGCATCGCACAAAGGATTAGATAGCTACCAAACGATGATTTGTTCTTTTTCATTGCTCCAACAGCAGCGTTACCGCTGATTGTAGTGCCATAACAGCTACCAATACCAGAAAGAACAAGCATTGCAGCAACTCCGATGTAAGCCAATAAGATAGGTTCCATAATTTTTCAAATTTAATTAGTTATTATTTTTTTTATTTATTCTCTGTTTGTTGTTATCTCGTTTTTGAATTTCGTTCCACACCATTTACAGTAAGGCATATGAACATAAATTAATTTATGACAATTTGAGCAATTATTGTAAAGTTCCATACCACAATGCATACAGAAGTGAGGAAGATAATCGTTTTGGTCTTGTTGTTCATTATACTTTCTTTCCCAAACAGCTGACGTGAAGTCTTTTCCACACGAAGGACATAGATGTTTAGTATATGATTGATATGCAACTTGCGAAGATAGGTTAACCTTTCTCTCACTAGCTGCTTGTTTTAACTCTACTCTTTTCTTCTCTCTATCTTTATTCCAATATTTAACCCCATATATTCTCATTACTATAGTGAGGACAAGACCTACTATTGAGCGTACATACCCACAAAAATTAGGAAAATAATGTAATAAAGCAAAAAATAACAGATAGAGCGCAAATATTGAGACTGCTATAAAGAGTGCACTATATTTTTGTTTTCTAAATTTAACAAAGATCAAAACACTTAACACATAACATGTAAGTCATTTGAGTATACGACT
>CAMTOL010000187.1 GCA_947074135.1 uncultured Rikenellaceae bacterium | reverse complement strand
ATAACTATTAATTACCCACATAAGCATCAAACTAAAATGAACCAATTCCTACTCTTTGCGCTACTTGTTATTCCAATTGTTGGCTTTGATCAGAATACCGAGACCAAATCAACCTACTCTTTTACGGATGTCAAAGTAAACAAAGCAACCCATGTTAAAAACCAAGGAAGCAGCGGAACTTGTTGGTGTTACAGCGCACTCGGACTTGTCGAGAGCGGCCTAATCAAGGAGGGTAAAGGCGAAATTGACCTTGCAGAGATGTGGGTTGTGCGCCACGCTTGGTACGAAAAAGCTATTAAATACGCTCGTATGCATGGTCTTAGCGGACTATCGGATGGTGGTAACGACGGCGATGTATATTTTCTAATCGACAAATACGGAATCGTACCTTACGAACTCTACAAAGGACTTAACTATGGCACAGAAGGTAATGTTCACGGCGAACTAGGACAAATAATCAAAGCCTATATGGACGTGATTATCAAAAACCCTAACCGCACACTTTCGACTGCCTGGAAAGAGGGAATTGATGGTATCTTGGACGCTTATTTTGGCAAAAAAATCGAGAAATTCACATACAAAGGTAAAGAATACACACCTCGCTCTTATGCAGATATGTTGGGTATCAAGGCCTCGAACTATCAAGCTTACACATCATTTACTCACCGCCCATTCGGTACTGACTTTGCTATAGAAATCCCAGACAACTGGAACGCAAACTTAGCTAAAAACGTACCTATCGACGAACTAATCAAATTGATGGACAAAGCTATCAATGATGGAAAATGCATTCTTTGGGCTTCTGACGTTAGCGAACGTGGTTTCCAATACAACAAAGGTTTTGCTGTACTTCCTGAGATGAAACTTGAAAATCTTAACGACTCGGAAAAAGCAAAATGGAGCGCACTTACTGAGCGTGAGCGCAATGCTGCAATGGCTAAGTTTGACGAGGTTGCAACAGAGCAAAAAGTTACTCAAGAGAGCCGTCAAGAGGGTTTTGACAACTACCAAACAACTGACGATCATGGTATGCTAATCGTTGGTATTGCAAAAGACCAAAATGGCAATAAGTTCTACAAAGTTAAAAACTCATGGGGAACAGAACATATTATGAATGGTTATTTCTATGTATCAGAGCCGTTTATGAAAGCTAAAACAATTAACATTACGTTCAAAAAATAGTCAATCATTCAAACCGAATAATTGAGATATTTTTATTAATTTTAGGTGCTGAAACTTGTTTTGAGGTTTTAGCACCTATTTTTTTCAACAAACACAAACCACTCAACCTATTTTAAATGAGGCAACTTACTATCCTACTTTCGCTTTTATTATCCTTATTTTGTTTTGCAGTCAAAGCACAAACAGACTCAACCACGATTATACTTCGTTCAACTCCATACCTCCAAAACCCAACCGATGGAGGTATAACTATCTGTTGGCAAACATCTTTACCATCATACTCTTATGTCGAATGGGGAGTTGATACACTGAGCCTTTCGATGGCAAGAACGCTAATTGCAGGACAGTCGGTTGCAAACAATACAACTAACAAAATTAGAATCAATGGATTGCAAGGTGGAACAAAGTACTATTATCGTATTGTTTCAAGGCATATTCGCACCTATCAAGCTTACAAAAAAGAGTTTGGCGGAACTTATACCTCGCCCTTCTACTCTTTCACACTCCCCTCCGACTCACAATCTAACTTCGATGCTCTTATCTTCAACGATCTGCATCAAAATACTACTGCAATGGAGGCACTTATGGAGGTAGTTAGGAGCAGAAATATAAAGTATAACATTGTCTTTTTTAATGGCGATTGTATAGACGATCCTGTTGATGAAGATCAAGCTATCACGACTATGCATTCACTTAATTCAGTTGTTGGTTCAACCTCTACACCTGTAATTTATATGCGAGGAAATCACGAAATTCGCAATGCATATTCTGTTGAGCTGACCAAACTGTTCGATTATGTAGGTGGGCAGAGTTATGGGGCAATGAGCATTGGCGACACTCGTATAGTGATGCTAGATTGTGGCGAGGATAAACCAGACGACCATTGGGTCTATTATGGCATGAACGATTTTACTGGATTTCGTGCAGAACAATTAGCTTTCTTAAAGTTAGAGCACAAAAGTAAAAACTTTATAAATGCAAAGAAACGTATCCTGATACACCATATTCCGCTTTGGGGATTAATCGAAGATGAACCTAACAATAACTTCAATCCTTGTCTTGAGCTTTGGGGCGACGAACTATCAAAACAGCCTTACGATATCTCAATCAACGCCCATACTCACCGAGCAAAACTCTACAAAAAGGGAGAGATTAAAAATCCATTTCCTATTGCTATTGGCGGTGGTTGTGGTCGTTCAAAAATGGATGGAAGTAGCGTAATACACCTATCAAAACGCAACAATAATCTATCTGTATGCTGCTACAACCATAAAGGCGATGTATTATGGCAAACCAATCTCTAGGTCTTCTAAATCTTAATTTTTAAGATATCATCCCAAATAGTTGTATAGCGTGGCGAGAGGTGTTCCTTCGAAGAGTGAGGATTTTCTTTCGATGCGCTCGACGCTACCTTAACAGTAGCTTTACCAAACTGTTCATTGATTAGGTCAACACTCTTCATCAACTCTTTGTGCTTTACCATTTGCTCTTTATCATCAAATATTGAGCTCTGAATACCCGAATTTGGGGTAATAGCTTGAAGTATTACCCCAGCTTTTTTATATCCAAAACCCTTTTGATAGATATGCCTTAGTTGAGCAGTTGCAGCCCTCACTATTTCTAGCGTACTATCAGTCGAAGTATCAAAATTTACTACTCTACTATCATAATGTTGTGGTTTATCCTCTCTGTGACTATTAGTTCGAATAAAAACCTGCAATTGAGCCGCAACAGAAGACTGTTTTCTAAGTTTCTCGGCAGCTATCGAACAAAATGTAGATATAGCTTCACGAAGTGACTCAATATCGGTAAGCTCCGTCGAAAAAGAGCGAGAAACCATAATCGACTGCTTGTCGTGCACTCTAGTTTCAAAATCAATACACTTTATACCATTCAACTCTTTGTGAGTACGAAGCCCAACAATACTCATTTGTGCTCTTATCCACTCTTCATTAAGTTTTGAGAATTGCCCTGCCGTCCGAATGCCGTAACTTTCGAGCATTTTAGAGTATCTGCGACCAATACCCCACACATCGCCAATCGGGAAAGTAGATAGAACCTTTTCAATATCTGTTTTGCGATACATAACACAGCAACCTTCGAGCTTTGGGTACTGTTTACAAAGCTTCGAAGCAACCTTAGCCAAGGTTTTAGTCGGAGCAATACCAATGCTCACTGGAATACCAACATTACGACGAACTTTTCTAACTATCGAGCGTCCTATCTCCTGCAAATTATTAATCTCAATATTCGAAAAATCAATAAAAGCCTCATCAATCGAATAAATCTCAATACTAGGAGTTAGCTGTCTGAGTGTTTCCATTACACGATTCGACATATCGCCATAGAGTTGAAAATTGGAGGAGTAAACAGCTATGTTTTGCTGTTCAATAAGATGTTTTATTTGATATACAGGCTGCCCCATTTTGATTCCAAGAGCCTTACTTTCATTGCTTCGCGCAATAACGCAGCCGTCGTTATTGCTCAATACAAGCAGTGGGCGACCTTCGAGCGATGGGTTGAATACCCTTTCGCACGAGGCATAGAAATTATTGCAATCACAAAGCCCTACCATAATTGTTGTTTACCCTATTTAATGGCAAAACTAGAAAATAGATAAATTTACATCTTTTTGACAAGATGACTCACAACCCCCCAAATCATAAAATCATTCTCAGCTGTAACCTTTATCGGTTTAAATTTTGAATTAGCGGGGACTAGGTATCCGTAATCTCCTTTATAAGCAAACCGTTTGAGCGTAAACTCGCCGTCAATATAACAGACGGCCAGACAACCATCCGTTGGCTCAATACTTCTATCAATAACCAACAAGTCGCCATCATCTATACCTTCATCAACTCTTGAAACTCCACTTACACGCGCATAAAAGGTCGAGGCAGGGTTTCGTATTAACTCTCGATTTAAATCGAGTTTTAAGTCCATAAAATCATCGGCAGGAGATGGAAAACCAGCTGTAACTCCAACATCGGAGAGTGGTAGTTCGTTTTTGACTACATTCTCTACATTATAAAACTCAAGACTATCCATTTTTGATATAATAAAACCAACTACAAAAAATCGAAACTATCGGATCAATGTAAAATCTTTGTTGGTAGAGTTTTGCTTGAGTTGGGATTTATGATA
>CAMTOL010000186.1 GCA_947074135.1 uncultured Rikenellaceae bacterium | reverse complement strand
CCTCGTTGAGGTTAGAATCCTTATAACGGTGAATCAGCTCATTGCTGCGAGTTTGGCAAAGCTAATACCATTACTATAAGAGTTGATCCCAGTAGCGCGGCTGACTCTCTCTAGTAGACATGCTCGTGTATCTATCGTGACGTTTGGTTTGTTGAAGCAAATCCAGTACATCTTGATAACTGGGGCGTTGTTGCATACCCACAAGGAGAGGTTATGAACGTTGCAACAACTGTTAAAAACGAAACTGCTACTGCTCAAAAAGTGCAGGTGGTTAACGAACTTATTGACCCTAACGGAAAGGTTGTTGGTAAATCAACCTCTAAAGCTACAATTGCTGCAAATAGCAAAGGTAGTGTTCAAACTTCAATCAAAGCTAAAGGTGCTCAAAAATGGAGTCTTGACAATCCTATATTATATAGTGTAAAGACAACTGTTTTTGCTGATGGTAAAACTGTTGATAAAAATAGCCTTAAGACTGGTTTTCGTGAGTTTAGATTTGATCCTAACAAGGGTTTCTTTCTAAATGGCGAAAATATGAAGGTTAAAGGTGTGTGTATTCACCACGACGCAGGTGTGTTAGGCTCGGCTGTTACTAAAGAAGTATGGCAAAGACGTTTAGCAACACTCAAAAGTATCGGTGTTAATGCAGTTCGCACAAGCCATAATCCACAAGCAACACACCTGTATGAAGCTTGTGATGAACTTGGATTGTTAGTTATGAATGAGGCATATGATGAGTGGGAGTTTCCTAAACGTAAGTGGTTGCAGGGTTGGAATGTTGGAACACCAGGTTTTGAGGGTGCATTCGACTTTTTCGAAGAGTGGGCAGAGCGTGACCTAGAGGATATGATTTTGCGTGACCGTAACCACATCTCAATCTTTGCGTGGAGCATTGGTAACGAGGTTGACTATCCTAATGACCCATATTCTCACCCAGTTCTTGGTGGCGAACAAGCAGGTGGCTTTACTCAAGCAACTTATGGAGGCTATAATCCAGAAGCTCCAGATGCAATGCGCCTAGGTGCGATTGCTAAACGTTTAGCTGCTGTTGTTCGTAAGAATGACCCATCTCGTCCTGTAACTGCTGGTCTAGCGGGTGTTGCTATGTCGAACGAAACTGAGTATCCGGGTGCACTCGATATTGCAGGGTATAACTATACTGAGAGTAAATATGACGAAGACCATAAAAAATATCCTAATCGTGTGATTTATGGTAGCGAAAATCGTCACGATATTGACGCTTGGTACTCTGTTGCCAACAATGAACATATCTTTGGACAATTCCTTTGGACTGGTATTGATTATCTTGGTGAGTCGGGTTCTTGGCCTTCTCGTGGTTTCTACTCAGGTTTGTTGGATTTTGGTGGTTATGTTAAACCTCGTGGTTATTTCCGTGCTTCGCTTTGGAGCGAAACTCCGATGGCGTATTTGGGAACTTATCCAACTCCAGGTCGTGGTGCTCGTAACCGCAACAATGATGTTTGGTCGCAACTCGAAGCTCAAAATGAGAGTAACTATGTTGAAAGAACACCTTCAATGGATGCTTGGTCGGTTTGGAACTACGACAACGAAGGACAATCTATTAGAGTGGTTTGCTACACCAACTGTGCAAAGGCTCGTCTATTGCTTGACAGCAAAGAGGTTGGAGCAGTTAAAGATTATGACAAAAAAACTGGTATCATCTACTGGGATATTCCATTCAAGGCTGGTAAACTCGAAGTTGAGGCAATGAACGCTAACGGTACTGTTGAGGCTCGTTATGCAATCGAAACTTCAGAAGCTCCTGCTGCTATTAAAGCGAAGGTTGATAAGAACAGTGTTGAAAAAGGCGGAATGGTGCAAGTTGAGTTGACAGTTGTTGACAAAGCTGGTCGTCGTGTAATGTTGAGCGACAACGAGGTTACTTGCCACATCACTTCTGGTGCTACACTTATGGGTATGGAGAGTAGTAATAACTCAGATATGACTGACTATACTGATAATCGCCACCGAGTTTTCCACGGTACAATGGTAGTTTATATTCACGCTGGAGAGAAAGAAGGAAAGGTTAATGTGAAATTGACTTCGCCTTGGTTGACCTCTGACGAAGTTAGTTTCGAAATTAAGTAAATCTAAAATGAGAAGAAGTATAGTATTATTAGTTGCTCTTTTGACACTCCAACTGGTGGGGTGTCAAAAGGGTGAAACCACTGCTAAAGAGCAGTATTCCGCTTACCTATTTGCCTACTTTACAGGTAATAGTGGCGACGAGGAGGCTATTCGTTTTGCGCTATCAGATGATGGCTACAACTACAAAGCACTCAACGACAACAAACCAATAATTAGTTCAAGTGATATATCCCTAACTGGTGGTGTTCGAGATCCTCATATTCTTCGCTCTGAAGATGGGAAAACGTTTTATATGGTTGTAACTGATATGGTTTCTGATCGTGGTTGGGACTCAAATCGTGGTATAGTGCTTTTGAAATCTAACGATTTAGTTAATTGGACTAGCTCAACCATTCATTTTCCGACTCGTTTCGCTGGTCAAGAGGAGTTGAAACGTGTTTGGGCTCCTCAAACCATCTATGATGCTGAGGCTAAAAAGTATTTGATATATTTCTCGACTCAGTATAGTGGCGGTCCTGATATAATTCACTATCTCTATGCGAACGATGATTTTACAGATGTTCTAGATGAACCAACACCTCTGTCTGTGCCTCGCAACGGTACCTCTTGCCTAGATGGCGCTATTATCCCCTTTGGTGGAGAGTTCCATATGTTCTACAAAACTGAAGGTTCGGGAAATGGTATTAAAAAGGCTGTTACTAAGTCGCTCACTTCGGGCGAGTGGCAAGAGTGGGATGACTATAAACAGTGTACAAACCACGCTGTTGAGGGGTCGTGTGTATTTAAACTTATTGGCGGCCAAAAATATATATTGATGTATGATGTATATATGAATGGCAGTTATCAATTTTGCGAGAGTGAAGATTTGAGCAACTTTAGAGTCGTTGACGATGCAATTTCGATGAATTTTCATCCACGTCACGGAACTGTTATGCCAATTACCAAAGATGAAGCAGAGAGATTGAAAAATCACTTTTAAAGTTGTTTTCTAAAAGAAAGAATATGAGAAGAATATTATTACTTATAATCTTTGCTCTAGCATCAACTGCTATGTATGCACAAGATAGAACGCCCTACAATTCGATGGAGCCTAAAGGAGCAAATCCTGTGATTCGTGGATTTCACGCCGACCCTGAAATCTTGTACTCGACTAAGACAAAGAGATACTATATATATGCTACAACTGATGGTTACGAAGGTTGGGGAGGCTGGTATTTTAAAGTCTTTAGTTCAAAAAATCTCAAGAAGTGGAAAGATGAAGGTGTTATGTTGGATTTGCGTCGAGATGTAAGTTGGTCTAACAATAATGCTTGGGCTCCTTGTATGATTGAACGTGACGGAAAATACTACTTTTATTATACAGCCGAACAACAGATTGGGGTTGCAGTTTCGGACTCTCCGGTTAGCGGTTTTAAAGATTTAGGACATTCGCTTGTTGGTAAAGCTCTGCCTCAAGGAGAGATACACGGTCAAAATATCGACCCTGATGTTTTTTGTGACCCAGTTTCAGGTAAATACTATCTTTATTGGGGTAATTGTTATCTAGCTCTTGTAGAGTTGAACGACGATATGGTGTCGATTAAAGAGGGTAGTTTCAAATTAATTACGCCAAAAGATGGAACTTTTAGAGAGGGAGCATATATGATATACCGTGACGGAAAATACTATATGATGTGGAGCGAAGATGATACTCGCAGCGAAAACTATGGTGTTCGTTACGGAATAATGAGTTCTCCTACTAGTGAAATCGAAATTCCAGAGAATAATCGCATACTTTATAAGAATCCCTCGGTTGGCATCTATGCAACTGGACACAATTCGGTAATTTGTGCACCTGGTAGTGACGATTGGTATATGGTTTATCATCGTTTTAAGCGCGGCGATGAGAAAAAGTTGGGCGAAAGTGCAGGATTTCATCGAGAAATATGTATTGATAGACTCTTTTTCGACGATAAAGGTTTGATAATACCTGTTGTTCCAACAATCGAAGGCGTTAAGTAATTATAAAATATTGAACAAAAGTGCGTAAAAATCCATAAAAAAGGTTTTGTTACGTTTTTTTTACGATTTCTTTACGATTTTTTGAACACTTGTGTACGATTTTTAAACCAAAAATATATTATTTAAAGCTATTTTTGAGAAAACCTATTAACTTAATTTATAAAAACAATACAAAATGAAGAGAAAATTACTATCAAATTTTGGACTACTAGGGCTGCTGT
>CAMTOL010000185.1 GCA_947074135.1 uncultured Rikenellaceae bacterium | reverse complement strand
AGCTAGCGGCTCAAAATGTGAAAATTTATTCAACTGGCGGTACGCAAAAATTTATCGAAGATCTCGGTATTAAATGTGAAGCGGTTGAAGGTGTTACATCATATCCATCAATTCTTGGCGGTAGAGTCAAAACTTTACACCCTAAAATCTTTGGCGGAATTCTCTTCCGTCGCTCGCTCGACGAAGATCGCAGTCAAGTAGAACAATACGAAATTCCCAAAATCGACCTAGTGATTGTTGACCTCTATCCGTTCGAAGAAACACTTGCTTCGGGTGCTGAAGATGCCGCAATTATCGAAAAAATCGACGTCGGAGGACCATCTATGATTCGTGCTGCTGCTAAAAATCATAACGATGTGGCTGTAGTTGCAGATAAATCGCTTTATAGCTGGTTGACAACAACACTTAAAGAACAAGATGGCTTTACATCGCTTCCTCAACGTCGCGAAATGGCATCGAAAGCATTTGCAGTTACTGCAAACTATGATAAAGCTATTGCAGAGTATTTTACCGAGCAAACATCGTTGCGTTATGGCGAAAATCCTCACCAAACAGCTCTCTTTAAAGGCGACTTGAACAAAATCTTTGACAAAATTCATGGCAAAGATATTTCGTACAACAACCTGCTAGATATTAATGCTGCGGTTGAACTAATCTCAGAATACGAAAATAGTGACCCAACCTTTGCTATCCTAAAACACAACAACGCTTGTGGCGTGGCAACTCGTTCAACACTCGACCAAGCATATGGAGCCGCACTTGCTGGTGACCCCATTTCAGCTTTTGGTGGCGTGTTGATTTGTAACCGCGAAATGGACGAAACTACAGCTAAAGAGGTTAACGCACTTTTCTGTGAAGTGGTTATCGCTCCAGGATTTGAACCAACGGCATTGGAACTTCTTAAATCTAAGAAAAATAGAATTTTGCTTGATATTCACTTCGAAAATGTACCAAAATGTGGAGTGAATGAACGCACAATGCTCGGTGGAGTGCTTTGTCAACAAAAAGATACTCAGCTTGGTGGAGTTGATGGAGAACCAGTGCTTGGTTCTACAACGCCTGTGAACGAAGAACAAATGAATGACCTTATCTTTGCAAACAAAATAGTGAAACACTCGAAAAGTAACGCTATTGTGTTGGCAAAAGATGGTATGATGCTAGGTAGCGGTGTAGGACAAACATCACGTGTTGATGCTCTAAAACAGGCAATATCGAAAGCTGAATCATTCGGTTTCGATTTAAACGGAGCTGTTATGGCTTCAGATGCATTCTTCCCATTTGCTGACTGTGTCGAAATTGCACATAAAGCTGGAATCTCGGCTGTAATACAACCAGGTGGTTCGGTTCGCGACCAAGATACAGTTGATTATTGCAATGCTAACGGTATTGCAATGATTGTAACCGGTATTCGCCACTTTAAACACTAGTTGTTGACGATCAAATGATCTCTGTAACTAGTGCAAACTCGCTCTGCGAAATAATAATAGATAGGTTAACAACAACTGATCATTGATTACCAATCTTTGATCACTAACTAATAAAAATATAATGGGGCTTTTTTCAATGCTTACTCAAGAACTAGCAATGGACTTGGGAACGGCAAATACACTGATAATTTATAACGATAAAATCGTGGTTGACGAACCATCGATTGTTGCTGTCGATAACGTTACGGGCAAACTAATAGCAGTTGGGAACGAAGCACGTAAAATGCAGGGTCGTACCCACCAGAATATTAAAACTATTCGTCCGTTACGTGATGGCGTTATTGCTGACTTTAATGCTACCGAGATGATGATTCGAGGTATGATTAAAAAAATTAAAACCCGTGGCTCGATGTTCTCTCCATCGCTTCGTATGGTAATTTGTATCCCTTCGGGCTCGACTAACGTTGAGATTCGTGCCGTTCGCGACTCGGCAGAGCATAGCGGTGGTCGCGAGGTCTATATGATATACGAACCAATGGCAGCGGCTCTAGGTACAGGACTTGATGTTGAAGCCCCTGAAGGTCATATGGTTATTGATATTGGAGGTGGTACTAGTGAGGTCGCTGTAATATCGCTCGGAGGTATAGTTTGTAGCGAAAGTATTAATGTTGCTGGTGATGTCTTTACCGAAGATATCCAAAACTATATGCGTCAACAACATAATGTTAAAATTGGCGAACGTACTGCCGAAGAACTCAAAATCGCAGTTGGAGCAGCCGTAGATAACCTGGAAAATCCACCTGAAGATTATATTGTTAGAGGTCCTAATATTATTACTAGTCTGCCTCTAGATATCCCAGTCTCGTACAAAGAGATGGCTGAAGCACTCGATAAATCGCTAATGAAAATCGATGCTGCTATTATGAAGATTTTGGAACGTATTCCTCCTGAACTTTATGCCGATATCTACAAAAACGGTATCTACCTTGCTGGTGGAGGTGCGTTGCTCCGTGGACTCGACAAACGCCTGCAAACAAAAACACGTATTCCGTTCCACATTAGCGAAGATCCGCTTCGTGCAGTGGCCAGAGGTACAGGTTTGGCTCTTAAAAATATTCATAAATTCTCATTCCTTTTAAGATAGAATTAGAAAATTGAAGTTAGGAGTTAGAAGTTTATTATTGACCAACTTCTAACTCCTAACTTATTAATACTAAACTAATAATAATGGTTCGTTTACTGCTATTCTTAAAACGCATTGCTCCTTTGCTGCTTTTTGTGGCTATTGAGCTTGTTGCGCTCTCCATATTCTTTTCGCATAATGCGTATCAGAGGGCTAAGATGGTGGCAGTCTCAAATTATTTTACTGGTGGTATTCACGGCTACCTAAGTTCTGCTAAGAACTATTTCTCGCTAAAAGAACAAAATGAACTCCTATTGATAGAGAATGCTAAGATGAGAGCTGAAATTGAACGTGTATCCTCAATTCTTGGCGATTCACTCAATGTCGAAATGGAAATTCCACTTCAATCTAACTTCGTGGATTGTAAAGTAGTAAGAGTTGTCAATAATACTTACTCACGTAGAAATAACTATATCACAATTTCAGGTGGCACGCGACAAGGAGTTGTACCTGAAATGGCTCTCTTTAATAGTGCAGGTATAGTAGGGTATGTCAAGTACTGTTCTGAAGACTATTCAGTGGCTATATCAATGCTCAACCATCAAGATTTTAGAACTAGTGGAAAGGTGAAAGGTGAAGGAAACCCAGGCTCAATTAATTGGGATGGTTTGGACTATCGTAGAGTTACAATGGACGAAATTCCTGCGCATACAAACATTGCGGTTGGTGACACAATCGTAACTACCGAGTTCTCAAACATATTCCCGCCTAATATACCTATTGGAATTGTTGAAAGTGTTGATAATACTACTAGCGTGTTGATCAAGGCTGAAATTACTACTTTGGCTGATATGACCAAACTAAACTACCTATATGCAGTGTCGCTTAAAGGACAAAATCAAAGAACTGAACTTGAAAATAGAGTAAATAATTAGAGAAACAAGAGATGAGAAATTTTTTGCTATATTTTGCTGGTTTTTTGGTACTACTTGTAATTCAAGAGTTTGTATTGGGCAGTGTTAACCTCTTCTCACTTCTATATCTATATAGTTATGTGATGATTATTATAATGTTGCCACTCCATACTAAAACTATTCCTTCGTTGCTTTGGGCTACACTTGTTGGAGCTGTAATGGATATCTTTACAGGTACTTCTGCATTAATAACTATCTCAATAGTTTTTATGGCAATGTTCCGCCGAGGTGTTGTAAAACTCACTATCCCCTCGGATATAGTTTCGGCTGGGGGTGTGCCTTTCTCCTATAAAATAGGTGTGGGAGTGTTCTTTAGATACGTTGTGACTATGTGCATACTCTTTGCAATTGTTTACTTCTCGTTGGAGATGATGTCGTTGCATAATATTGAATATACACTGCTGAGAATTGGAGTTAGTTCGGCGGCTACAACACTACTGATATTTATTCTCCAACTACCACTACGTGAGAGAAAAGACAAAAGTAAGCTCTATTAATATAGGTTAGTAAGAAGGGGTAAGAAGAGTAATTAATTTGAGTTAGCTTCGTTGAGATAGAGTGATGGATAAAGATTTTTTAAGATATGATATACTGAAATGGTTATTGCTGCTTGTTGTTCTAATAATAGGCGGAAGATTGTTCTATTTGCAGGTTGTTAGCGATGAGTATGTAAGTCGTGCTAATAGCAATGCGCTCCGGTATATTGTTCAACATCCGCCTCGTGGAGAGGTTTATGATCGTAGAGGAGAGTTCCTAGTCAAAAGTAGCGAATCTTATGATTTGGTTGTTATTCCTCGTGATGTCGAACAGTTCGATACAGTGGCATTTGCCGATATTATAGGTGTTTGTGTAGAATCACTGCAAAAAGAACTTGCTAAGGCATCGCGTTTCTCGCGTCGCC
>CAMTOL010000184.1 GCA_947074135.1 uncultured Rikenellaceae bacterium | reverse complement strand
ACCGTCAGTCTATTTTGGTATCTTGTTTGTATAAAAAAAGAACACACAGCAACAACAAAAAGAACTTACAAGCAGAGGTTAAACGGGCAAAGATGCTCAATTCCACCTCTATGAAGATGATGGTGTAAGTTATAATTACGAGGATGGTAAATACTCAAATATTGAGTTTAACTACGACAATGCTACCGAAACTTTGACAATCGGCGCTCGTAGCGGCAGCTTCGATGGTATGCCATCAACTCGCAACTTCACAATTGAGTTCATTCCTCCAACCGACTCTAAAACCCGCTCTGCAAAGGTTGCATACAACGGTAGTGAAGTAACAATCAAACGCAAATAACGCTCCCCCCTATATTCCCCCTAATTACCCAAGAGTGCTTACTCCAAAAGAACTAAGCACTCTTTTTCTACCTGACAATCTAAAATCAACTCTCTAATGAGATACACACAATATTCAATACTACCTCTTGTCGTTCTACTACTCATTGGTTGCAACTCAACCACGCAAAGAACTAGAGTAGTAGAAGATTTTAACAACGGCTGGAGTTTTACTCTTGCCGAAAATATCGAACCCGCAGCCCCTAACTGCGATGATGCTTCTTGGCGTAAGGTCAACCTACCCCACGATTGGAGCATTGAGTTCGACTTCAACGAGTCCGCTCCTGCCACTCCTGGTGGCGGAGCACTCGATGGAGGCACAGGCTGGTACTCGAAGTGTTTCACTCTTGAGAATGACGATAGCCATAAACAGATATTTATTGATTTCGATGGCGTTTACTGGAACAGTACTGTTTGGGTTAACGGCACTGAGGTTGGTTTCCGTCCAAACGGCTATATTTCGTTCCGCTACGACATCACAGATTTCTTGAAATTTGATTCAGAAAACACAATCATCGTAAAAGTTGACAACTCAAAACAGCCAAACTCACGTTGGTACTCGGGTTCGGGCATATATCGTAACGTTCGGTTGACCAAAACCGACAAGATTCACGTTGGTCAGTGGGGAACATACGTAACTACCGAAAATATCAGCTCGAAAAGCGCGACTGTAAACATCAAAACCACTGTAGAGAACAGTAGTAATAAAGATGAGCAAGTAACTCTTATCTCGACAATAGTTGACAACAAAGGTAAAGATATTACTTCGCAAAAAAGCATTCAAGATATAGCTGCAGGTCAAAATGCAGAATTCACACAAAGTGCAATTGTTAGCAATCCTACGTTATGGTCTGACAAAAATCCATATATGTATAGTGTTCGCAGTGAAGTTGAGGTCGGAGGCAAAATTGTGGACGACTACACCACTCCACTTGGTATTCGCTACTTTGAGTTTAACTCAGAGAGGGGATTTTTGCTCAACGGCGTACCTACCAAAATTCTTGGAGTTTGTCAACACCACGACTTAGGCGCACTCGGAGCAGCTGTAAATTACAGAGCGTTGGAGCGTCAGCTCGAAATTCTCAAAGAGATGGGTTGTAACAGCATTCGCACTTCGCACAATCCTCCAGCACCGGAACTTATAGAGCTTTGCGACAAAATGGGCTTTATAGTTCAGAGCGAAATGTTCGATATGTGGCGCAAACAAAAATCGCAACACGATTACGCTCAATTCTTTACAGATTGGCACGAAAAAGATCTAACCGATTTCATTCTTCGTGATCGTAACCATCCTTCTATTATGATGTGGAGTATTGGTAACGAGATATTGGAACAGTGGCTAGATATCAAGGTTGACACTCTCGACCTCCAACAAGCTAACTTGCTGTTTAACTTTGCTAAGAATATGACTAAAGCCGAGCAGAGTGATTCTATGCACGTCAACTCTCTACTTGCGCTCAAACTTGCAAATATAGTTCGCGAACTCGATCCTACTCGTCCAATAACTTCGGGAAACAACGAGGCTCGTCCTTCAAATTTCCTATTCCGTTCAGGAGCTATGGATATTATTGGTATCAACTACAACGAAAACGCTTGGGCTGAGTTGCCTAAAAATTTCCCTAACAAAGGTTACATTATAACCGAATCTACATCATCGTTGATGTCACGCGGCTACTACGAAATGCCTTCGGATAAGATCAATACTCGTCCTGATCGTTGGGATATACCATATTTCAAGGAGGGTAACGAATGTTCATCATACGACAATAGTCACGCACCTTGGGGAACTACTCACGAAAAATCTTGGCAGTTCACAAAAAGACACGACTTCTTGGCAGGGCTATACGTTTGGACAGGCTTTGACTATCTAGGCGAGCCAACTCCTTTCTGGTGGCCTTCACGCAGCTCATATTTTGGTATTGTTGACTTGGCTGGCTTCCCAAAAGATGTTTACTACATGTATCAAAGTGAGTGGACTGATAAAGATGTGCTCCATATTTTCCCACACTGGAACCACGCAGAAGGCGACACAGTTGACATTTGGGCATACTACAACAACGCCGACGAGGTTGAGTTGTTCTTAAACGATGTTTCGCTCGGCAAAAAGAGCAAAACTGGCGAAGAGCTTCACGTTTGGTGGCGAGTTCCTTACCAAAAAGGAACACTTAGAGCTGAAAGTCGCAAAAACGGCAAGACTGTTCTATCGAAAGAGATTAAAACCGCTGAAAAACCACTTAAGATTCGTTTAACTGCCGATAGAGCCTCAATCAAGGCTGACGGCAAAGATATTTCGTTTGTAACTGTAGAAGTGATGGACGAAAATGGAGTAGCACACCCAACGGCAGACAATTTTATTGAGTTTTCGACCACTGGAACAGGTTTCATTACGGGTACAGACAATGGTTGCCCTATCGATCACTTGTCGTTAAGCAAACCGCAACGTAAACTCTATAATGGAAAGGCTATTGCACTAGTTCGTTCAAATGAAGAAAAGGGCAAAGTCACTCTAACTGCCAAAAGCGCAGGATTTGAAGATGCTACAATAACAATCAATTGCAAGTAACGATAGTTCAAATAAATAAAAAATAATTTCTTCTCTTTTCAACAAAAAGAGAAGAGCAGAGAAACAAACTCACCTACTATGACAAAAAACCTAATTCTCCTGCTCCTAACACTATTTATTGCAGGTTGCAGCTCACCAACCGTAGTTGCTCCAATTGAATTTAATGCTGCTAAGTTTAAAACTTCGCCAAAATTCGGCACAGGCAATGCAAATCCCCTTCAAGATTACATCTACACCGCCGACCCAACATCGGTTGAGTACGAAGGTCGCCTATATGTTTATGGCACTTACGACCAACAACAGTTCGATAGTGTGGGCATTGAGGGCAAAAACACCTACGAGAAGATACGCCAATTGGCTATGCTTTCGACAGACGATATGGTAAACTGGACCTATCACGGCACCATTAAAACAGGCGAAATAGCACCTTGGATTGTAGCGTCGTGGGCTCCTTCAATCACCTCACGTATAGAGGAAGATGGCAAAACTCACTTCTATCTATACTACTCAAACAGTGGCACAGGTTGCGCAGTGGTAACCTCTACATCGCCAGTAGGACCTTGGAGCGACCCAATTGGACGTAATGTGGTTGACACCTCGACTCCTGGAGTAAAGGATTGTCCTCACCCTTTCGACCCCGGAGTTGTCATTGATGGCAATGGTGTAGGTTGGCTTACTTTTGGTGGAGGTACAGCAGATCACGGCTCTGACTATATGCCAGGAGTTGCACGCATCATCAGACTTGGAAAAGATATGACGAGCGTTGACAGTGAAGTAGTTGAAATCAAAGCTCCATACTTCTTCGAGGCTAGCGAATTGAACTACCTCAACGGAACCTACATTTACACCTACAACACAAACTGGAAAGAGAGAAAAGAGTGGCATCTTGACGTTGACAAACCTACAATTTGTTGTATGAGTTATATGACAAGCAAAACTCCACTTGTGAGCGAGAGTTGGGTCTATCAAGATATCTATTTCAAACATCCAAGCGAATACGAAGGCTTTGTACATAGCAATAATCACACTCATCTTCACAAATATCAAGAACAATACTACATTCTCTACCACAGTCAAGGATTGGAAGTTAATCGTGGAATTAGCGTTGGTTGCCGCAGTATGTGTGTCGATAAAATTGACATTGACGAACAAAATGCGGTGTACCATATGGGCATTCCAACTCTTGATGGAGTAGCTCAGATTCGTAGCCTCAATCCATACATTTGGCAACAAGCCGAAACAACAGCTGCAACACTAGGCGTAGCATTCACTGAACTCGAAGAGCTTGGCAATATGGCTGCCGAAGCCTCTCAAGGTGGCGAAGCTATCGAGGTTCGTGGGGTAGATTTCGGAGCTGGAGCAAAAAAATTTACGGCTAAAGTCAAAGGAAAAGGTCAAATTGACGTAAGAAGCAACTCGATAGATGGTGAAATTATAGCTCAATTAACTTTCGATACAGAGAATTGGAGCGATATATCGACTAAAGTTCAACAAAGCGTAGAAGATAGTCACTCACGATTCATTGTACTTGACGGCAAT
>CAMTOL010000183.1 GCA_947074135.1 uncultured Rikenellaceae bacterium | reverse complement strand
ATTCTTTGACGTCAGTTCTGTCGTTGTCTTTGCTTCTATTGCAGGTGGACAAGTTGTTGTCGATGGTGTAAATATAGATGCTGATACAGTTAAAAAGGTGCCATATCTTGTTGAGAAGTTAGCAACATTTTCGTTCTTCTTCTTCTGTGCAATTCTCTTTAGACGCTTTCAATTTTTGTGGTCGATTCTTGTTGTAGCCATTTTCTCGATTATCGTAGCAGCAGGATTTGCCATCTATTTCACAACTCTGATGTCAACTAGTGGCAGCACATCTAATGTTTCGATTACTATTCTTAATTTTGGTTCGTGGTTCGAATTGTATAGTACGTTGATAATCATTCCGTTGTTTTTAGTTGGAGCTTGGTTTCGATTTAGAACTTTGCAGTTTAAGAAATAATAGGATCAATGAATTTTAGTGAACAAAAAGCGATTTACCTGCAAATTGCAGAGTTAATCGAGAATAATATATTAAACCTCGTTTGGGCTGAAGGCGAGCGAATGCCATCGGTTAGGGAGTTTGGAGTGCAGCTAGCTGTGAACCCCGCAACGGTGCTTCGAGCCTACGACGAACTTAGTTCTAAAGAGGTTATCGAGCAGCGTCGAGGCATTGGTTATTTTGTTCGAGAAAACGCAATAACTACCGTTAAGAACTACCGCAGAGAGAGTTTTCTTACTGTTACTCTTCCCAATATTTTGCAACAGATGCAAAGTCTTGATATTACTCCCGAAGAGCTTATTGAGCTCTATAATAAGAACAAAGATGGTTGATTCCGCACTCCTCGCACTTAGGTGCACGAGCAGTACAGGTATATCTGCCGTGGAGTATTAACCAGTGGTGAGCGTCGGGAAGTAGCTCTTTAGAACATACCTTCGAGAAACCTTCAACTAACTGTTTTTCAGTTTCGAAAGGAGTTTTAGCTCCTACCGAAAGCCCTATTCGTGCGCTTACTCGAAAGACGTGAGTATCGACTGCAAACTCCGACTCGCCATAGGCAACAGCCAAAACAACACTCGCAGTTTTACGGCCAACTCCAGAAAGGGTCTCAAGTTCGGCACGAGTTCGAGGCACTTCTCCACCAAAGTTCTCGATTAGTGAGTTTGCCATAGAGTGAAGATGAGTTGCTTTAGAGTTTGGATATGAGATAGAACGGATTAATGCAAAAATGTCATCGACACTCGAATTAGCCATAGTTTTGGCATCGGGTATAGCTTCGAACAGCGTGGGAGTGACCATATTAACTCGTTTGTCGGTGCACTGAGCCGAGAGGATTACCGCGACAAGGAGTTGAAAAGGATCGGTGTAGTTTAGTTCGGACTTAGGTGCGGGCATCGCCACCGAGAAGTACTCTACGATGCCTTTGAAAAGAGCCTTCTTTGAGATTTTTTTTGCCATAGTTCTACAAATGTAACCAAAAACTACAAATTACGACTAAAGAAAATCGATAAAACAGAATAAAACGCTTAACAGTTTTTGCAATATTAGTTTACATTTTTCTGAAATAACTTAAATAACCCAATAAAATGAAACGATTAACATTATTCTTATTACTTCTAGTAGCTGCAACTGGCATAAATGCTATGGAACAGACAACCAAGAAATTTACCATTCAAGGCATCGCTTACGATTCGGTAAAAAACGAGGCTGTAGCCTATGCAACTGTTCTGCTTATGACCGATAATGAGGAGCCAAAACTCGTAACTTCATCTTATACTGATGAAAAAGGAGCATTTAAATTTGCAGCTCCTCAAGGTGACTATGTTATTAAACTAAATTACGTTGGTTTTGCCCCTTTCGAAGAGAAATTCAGACTCACCGAACCTAAAGATTTTGGACAAATTATTATGGGCGAGGCTATCCAAATTGCTGCTGCCACAGTTGTTGCAAAGCTTATAACATCCGATGTAGATAAAACAACCTACAATACTGCTGCCGACCCTGAGGCCCCAGCTCTAACCGCTCTGGAGATGATGCGTAAAGTGCCGATGCTAACAGTCGATGGCGAGGATAACCTTAGACTTAAAGGCGAAACTAATTATAAAATTTTGGTCAACGGTAAGAGCTCAACTCTGATGTCGAGCAACTACAAAGATGTTTTGCGTTCAATGCCAGCGGGTTCGATTAAAAGTATCGAGGTTATTACCAATCCTCCTGCAAAATATGATGCTGAAGGTATTGGCGGTATTATCAATATCATCACCAATCGTAAAGCTCCCGAGGGCTTTAGTGGCAATGTTTTTGGTTCGGCAGGTACACGTGGTGACTGGAATTTAGGTGCTTATTTAGCAGGGTCGGCTGGTAAATTCAATGTTTCGGGTAATCTATATGTTGGACAATATAACAGCCCCGAGATGCTTATTAGTGCGCAGTCAACTCAATTTAATTACCCCGATGCTTACTATCAAACTTACAATAGTTTGGCTGACTATTGGGGCGATTATCAAGGTCTAAGCGTTGAGATGTCCTACGATTTCGACTCGCTAAATTTGCTTACACTCTCGCTCAATGGTACGATTGGTTCTACTAAAAATAACACAAACTCGCTCTCTGATATCTTCAATAAATCGAACCAACTGATGACCGAGTATAATACCATAAGTCGTGGTAATAATGGTTGGGGTGGAGTAGGAGCATCGCTCGACTATCAACGCCTATTCAAACGCAAAGACCAAAGTTTAACTGCTTCTTATAAAGTGGATTATAACCCTAGTAATAACTCTTTCGATAGTCAGGTTGATGTGCTTTCTGGTGCTATGATGGGATACCATCAACGTTCGGACAACAAGGCTTACGGTATGGAGCACGCTTTACAGCTGGACTATTTCGACCCTATTAATGATCATCATCAGATTGAGGTTGGAGGTAAATACACACTTCGTCCAAATGTCAGCAACTCGTTCAATGAGGTGTTTAATGGCATTGAATGGGTGGAGAATCCGATGCTCAAAAACGATTTGGACTACTTTCAACATATTGGTTCACTCTATGGTGCGTATCAATACAAATTAAAGAGTTTTTCTGCCAAAGCGGGTGCTCGTTTGGAATATACTGTCAATGACGGTGTTTACAAGCAGATGGAGAATACCAAGATGTTTAGTCGCTACTTCAATGTTGTGCCTTATCTCACATTTGGGCTTAAAATTGACGATACTCAAAACCTTAGACTCGGTTACACACAACGCCTAAGTCGTCCCGGTATTTGGTTGTTGAACCCTTATGTGAACAATCAAGAGCCGATGCGCCAACAGACTGGTAACCCTGACCTTCAACCAGAACTTTCGCACACTTTCGACCTAGGTTATGGTATCTATAAATCGGTTTTCAATATCAATGCCTCGCTTACAGCATCGTTAACCAACAACTCGATTGAGCAGGTAACAACGTTTGACAATACAGGTATGTCGCTTACAAAACCTGAAAATATCGGTATTAAAAACTCGTATACTGGTTCTCTTAGCGCAGGGGTAAGATTCTTGGGTGGCAAGTTGTCTTTGAATCTTAATCTATCTGGTGGGTATGTTACAGTTAAGGCGAACAATGGTGCAGGTCTTTCAAATTCAGGCTGGCAGTCTAATGGATTTGCTCAGATTTCGGCACAACCTTGGAAAGGCGGTACTGTGTCGTTGATGGGAGGTTATGGTAAAAACCCTGTGTCGCTTCAGAGTCGCGATCAGTTCTACTACTTTAGTGGAGTCAATATTTCTCAAGCGTTTTTGGAGAACAAATTGCGAATTTCGTTAAATGCACAGAATCCTTGGACCAAATATCAATACTTTACGTTTGCTTCGGGCGACCCAACTTACGAAACATTTGGGCAGCAACGTTCGGCGCAACAAAGTTTCCGTTTGAGCGTTATGTGGCGATTTGGCTCGGTTAAGGGAACTGTTAAGAAGGCTAAGCGTACGATTGACAGCTCAGACCAAAAGGGTGGTGGTCAGGCAGGTGGTACACAAGGCGGTGGCATAGGTCAGTAGTTTATTGTCAATAGACAATGGTAAATTAACTATTAACCACACGTTACAATAAAATGACTTTTTGAGATTAAAAGTAACAATAAAAATTAGTTGATTGTTTAGATAGCAGTAGGGGTGTCGCTTTTGCAGTGCGACACCCCTTTGCTTATCTTGTGCTTTTTAATGGTGTGCCAGTTGCTTCTCTATATATACTCATCGCTCATCGAAAAGGTGGAACGATTGATTAAAAATACTCCAACAACAGCATATACTGCCGTAACTACAGCATTGAGATAGAACGCAAAGTGGTTGTTGTGGCTCTGCCCAAAAACATAAGCTATGCCGTCAAAAATAAATGGAGCAACGGTAATCGAAAGGTAATTAATTGCCAATACAAACGAAAGGGCTAGTGTCGCTTTATTTTCGTTCGTGACAGTCTGTACTGCCTTGTCGTAAATTACTGGCTGTGCACTCCCATACCCCCCACCAGTATTCAATACTCATAAACCCAACCTAAACGCCCCTCTAGATATCCCCATCACAAAAACACAACCTGCAATCCACTCATAA
>CAMTOL010000182.1 GCA_947074135.1 uncultured Rikenellaceae bacterium | reverse complement strand
ACACACTATTTTTTGCATTTTTGAGTTGTTTTGCTGTAGCTCAAGGGAATTTTAGGTTTCAATCTCTTACGTCAACCGATGGGCTACCAACAAACGAAGTGAGAAAGGTATATCAAGATCCTTATGGTTTAATATGGATTGGCACCAATAGTGGTCTTACATCGTGGGATGGTTATCAAATCAAGACCTACAAATCAAACCTTAATTCTGCATCGTTATTGCCTAGCAATAAAGTGCGTTCCATCAGCGGCGACTCAACATACTTATATATAGGAACTGAAAATGGGGTGGCTATTATGGAGCGTTCAACTAATAGCTTTACGACTCTTCCATTCGATTTTCTTAAAGACAATATCGTAGAGGCAATTTTTGTAAACTCGACTGGCAGAGTATTTTTCGGCACAGACAATGGACTTTACGAGTATAAGAACAAGGAGAGCAAATGTATAAAGATGGGTATTGAGGGTAGCATAAAAACTATTTACGAGGACAACAGTTCTCAACTATGGATAGGCACTTGGTCGAACGGATTATATCGCTACGACCCTCTATCTGGCAAAATACACGTTTACCCCAAAATGAATAAGATGAATTCTGCCCACACCATCTGTCAAGATAGCAAAGGTAGGATTTGGGTTGGTTCGCACGGTGGTGGACTTCATCTACTCGAAGATCCATACGTCACACAGACAAAAATCAGAACTTTCACTCACAATATAAATGACAGTCGCACTATATCTGACAACATAATCTATAATATGTGTGTCGATCCTTCGACAGGACTAATGTGGATTGGCACACGTCGAGGGCTAAGTATATTGCAGGACGATATGAATTTTTCGAACTACTACGCCTCTGACAAGATTAATCCAATACTAGGCAATGAGTTAAACTCAATTATATCGGACAACAACGGAACTATGTGGCTCGGATATATGGGCAACGGAGTTCAATATGTTAGAACCAAGCAAACACTATTTGAATTTAATTCGCTTCTTGAGCTTAAAGATTACAGCGCAACATCGTGGGTTAAATCTATTTTCGAAGATAATGCAGGTAGGCTATGGTTAGGGCTTGGGAATTATGGAGTTTATGTTCGAGATAAAGGTAGTGATGTTTTCTCTGAAGAGTTAGCCGTTAAACTACTTGGGCGAGAAAATCAAAAACGTGCTATTTCGAGGATTATGCAGAGCAAGACCGATGGCACAATTTGGTTTGGCACTAACTCTGGCGATGTTTTCTACCTTCAGCCAGATGGCAAGTACTTTGAATTTAGCTTAGCTCAAGGTTGGTTCAACATTGGTGCAATTTTCGAAGATAGCAAAGGGTATGTTTGGATTGGGCACAGCGATGGAGTTTCGATTTACAATAAAGAGGAGAAACGTCTTGAACGAGTTTCATCACACACAAAGCCTAAAGAGACCTATTCAATAGTTGAGGACAAAGATGGTTACATATGGGTATCATCACAAAATAGCGGTGTAACACGAATCAAACCAAATGAAAACCGTTCAAAATCCGAGAGTATGGAGGTTTACTCAAGAGAGAATGGTAAACTAAACGCAAATGACATTGCTGTTCTATTTGTCGATTCAAGAGGCAATGTTTGGGCTGGCTCTGATGGTGGTGGTTTAAGTATTTACAACAAATCGAGCAATAATTTCATCGCAGCAAGTGTTGAGAATCACCTACCTGGCGATGAAGTATTTTGTATCGAGGAGGATAATCTTGGCAGGTTGTGGTTGGGTACAAATGCGGGTTTGGTATGCGTAGAGGCTGATACCTACAAATATTTGTTATACACTGCCGCCGATGGATTAATAGACGAGATGTTTATTATAGGTAGTTCATCGAAGGCTCCGAGCGGGAGATTATACTTCGGCGGTCACCAGGGCTACAACAGTTTTACGCCTGAGAACATAACTTCAAACGACAATTCATTGAAGCTATTAATAAGCGATATAAAAGTTGGAAACGAGAGTTGGAATAATTTAGGCACAAATGACAGAGAGAATTTATCACTACTTGCTCCGCAATTTACAAAAAAGATAAATCTGGCTTATCAATATGATAATCTTTCAATCGAGTTTGCGGCACTAGATTACAACTCTTCAGCCTACGTAAATTACGCTTATATGCTTGAAGGATACGACAAAGATTGGCAATACAGGGGTGCTGACAGAAGGTTTGCTTACTACAATAATTTATATGCAGGTGAGTATCACTTTGTAGTTCGTGCAAGTTCTGGAAATGGTATGTGGACAACACTCGATCCAATAGTTGTAATAGTCGAGGCAGCACCATGGTGGAGTTGGTGGGCAAAGTTGTTATATTCATTATTGGCTATAACACTTCTTTACATTGCCTACATTGTAACAGCCAAAATGATTAGGTTGCGCAACCAATTGACATTAAAGAACATTGAGAAGCAGAAGACAGAGGAGCTTAATCACGCTAAGTTGCAGTTTTTCACTAACATCACTCACGAGCTATTGACTCCTCTTACCATTATTTCGGCATCAGTTGATAATTTGGTAGAGACTTACGGCATTACACCCAAACATACAGCTTCAATGCGCAGCAATATCAATAGGTTGTTAAGGCTTTTACAGCAGATATTAGAGTTTCGAAAAGCAGAAACAGGAAATCTGCATCTCAGAGTATCTTTTGGTAATATATCTAAATTTGTAAAGACTAGCGTTGAGAGTTTTATACCTTTGATGTATAAGAAGAAGATAATATTTTGTTTCGAACAGAAGGGTGAGGACATTAGAGGTTACTTTGACACTGACAAACTCGATAAGATCTTATACAACTTACTTTCAAACGCAGCAAAATACAATGAACCAGGTACAAGAGTAACAGTCAGTGTATCATCGGCATTTTCTGGTAACGAGGTAGAGATAACAGTTCGCGACAACGGCAAGGGAATGAGCGAGGAGCAGCTCAAGGGGCTTTTCAGACCATTCTACGAGGGCAATTATCGTCAGTATGGCGTTGTAGGCACAGGAATTGGGTTATCATTGGTCAAGAATCTAACGGAGTTACATAATGGGTCAATTGAGGTTGAGAGCGAGGTTGGACAATACACAATTTTCTCTCTTACAATTCCGATTATCAAAGATGCTTTCGAGGAGCACGAGATTGACCAGTTCGAGGTTATTACTCCACAGATAATGCTCAAGAAGGAGGAGGAGTTTTTCTATGAGGATGAGCATCACGAAGATGAGCAAATCGACAGTGAGCATAAATCTATGCTTATTGTCGATGACAATGACGAGCTTAGAGAGGCACTTAGAGGATTGTTTAGCGCAAAATTCAAGACACATCTTTGCTGCAATGGTAGAGAGGCGTTATCGGTATTATCAAAAACTCATATTGACATTGTGATTTCAGATGTTATGATGCCTGAGATAGACGGCATTGAGTTATGTAAGACGATGAAGTCTGACGAGAAATTGTGTCACATTCCATTAATTCTTCTTACCGTCAAGAGTGCAGACGAGGAGAAGGTTGAGGGGTATAAGTCTGGAGCTGATGGATATATTGCCAAACCCTTTAATTTAGGAGTACTTAGGGCGAAGGTCGAGAGTTTGATAGCGGCAAAAGAGCGTAGAGCTGCAGATTTTCAGAAGAATTTTTCGCCACAGGTAAAGGAGTTGAGTTATTCGGAGATGGACAAAAAGTTTTTGAAACGAGCTATTGATATTATACACAACAATTTGGACGATGAGGGATTCAACCAGCAGCGTTTGATTGAGGAGTTAAGTATGAGTCGAACAACGGTTTTTTACAAGCTCAAATCGCTCACAGGTCTTAATCCGAACTCGTTTATTCGCAACATTAGGCTCAAAGCAGCTTGTCAGCTATTGGAGCAGAGTGGAGGGATGCGCATTTCGGATCTATGTTATGCGGTTGGTTTTTCAGATCCTCGATATTTTTCGACTTGTTTTAAGAAGGAGTTTTCGATGTCGCCAACCGAATATGCAGAGTCTATAAAGCGGCGATTGGATAACATTTAGAGAGTATAATAGGATTTAGCAGTTGTATGCGAGTCGTGTCTATGCATCAGATAGTTTTTTTGCTGCGAGGTAGTTTTGTAGTTGTTTTGAGCAAAAGCGTGATGTAGGTTCTAAAAAAGTTTGTTTTTTAAGATTAAAAAGTATATCTTTGTAGCCTCAAAAAGGGAGGGTTGTTGTTAAATGACTAGCATCAGCGTTTTTTATTGAGAATTAGGAGCTCTGGTGGTGGAATGGTAGACACGAAGGACTTAAAATCCTTTGAGCAGTAATGTTCGTGCGGGTTCAAGTCCCGCCCAGAGTACAAACGAAAGCGCAATTAGTTCACATTCAGGCTATTGCGCTTTTTTATTTTCCCATTTGCACCACTCGTCAAAAAAATTGCGATCTTCTTAATATTTTGGTTAACAGCCCTCCATTTCGTTTTGTTTAGCAGGATTGAATGTTGTGTTTTGCTCCCACCCTCTTCGGTTCACCGCCCTAGTCGTAATGACAGCCTCATCCCCAACAAAAGTTT
>CAMTOL010000181.1 GCA_947074135.1 uncultured Rikenellaceae bacterium | reverse complement strand
GCACCGGCATACGCCTAGACTCGGGAAACGGTCTCATCTTAGGAGCTGCCTATATTATTCCCCCTGGCGTAGCCCCTCGATTGACCCGATACGCCTCGAAGAGTTGATGACGAAAATTACCTCCCTTAGGATCAAACGCCACGCCTACATACTGCGGTTTCTCTCTGTCAATAAGCTCATTAAGAAACTTCACAAAACCAAAAACCGCCGAAACATTCTGCCCTGCAGGGTTGCGCATTGGCGAAGAAATAAAGGCGTAATGAAAGCGATATATTAGTGCGTAGGCATCAAGTAGAAATAGTTTTTTCATCTATGGTCGGTAAGTAACGTATGAGTTCTCTGTTTCGTAAAGCTTTATTTTGTGCAATTTCACACCTTCGGGCAATAACACCGCAATAGAGTGTGCAAAATCGACAGCCATATTCTCACAAGTTGGCTGATATGAAGTTGTTATAACTTTACCCCACTCCTCCCTCAACTGTAATAACAGCTCGTCTGAAACAGTGTTCTCACGAAGCACTAAGGCGTGGTCATAACCATCAACAACCGTCGAGTTGACCATGCGTTTTAGGTCTGAAAAATCCATAACCATACCATATTTAGGGTTTGCGGGGTCACTGCAAGGCTCCCCCTCAACTGTTACGTAAAGTTTGTAGGAGTGACCGTGAATTTGACGACAAGCCCCATCATACCCCTTTAGAGCGTGAGCCATTTCGAAAGTAAATCTACGAGTAAGTGCAATCATTGTTAAATATAAAAAACATTAATTTACAGTAAAATCATCGCTTTCAATTGTCGCTTTTTGAAAAAGCGACGCAAAAACTTTTGTCGATTCTTCGAATCGAATGACTTTTCCAATTCACAATTATTGTGATAGGCAAGTGGATATGGTTTTACCTTTTGTTCACAAAAGGTAAAGTAAAACAAATGCTACCTCAACTATTAATTCTTAATTAAAGTCTAGGCAAAGATAACGTTTTTTTGTACATTTGTCGCTATGAAAACAGTTGTCAAATGTAAAACTATCGTACACAACTACGAAAGCCTTGCCGTTGTTCGTGGAGTGGACTTAGAGATAAACGAGGGCGAATTACTCTCAATCGTTGGGCGTAGCGGAGCGGGCAAAAGCACTTTATTGCAGATTATGGGAACGCTACTCGCACCAACTTCTGGCGAGGTAATAATAGATGGTTGCAACATTACTAAGATGCACGACAAGGAGTTATCGGCTTTTCGTGCTTCGAAAATCGGCTTTGTTTTTCAAGCGCACCATCTACTGCCCGAACTAACGGCACTCGAGAATGTGATGCTTTCGGCTCTTATTGCCAAGCGCAGCAGTGCAGAGGCAGAGCAAGAGGCTAAAAAATTGCTTGAGATGGTTAATCTAAGTAATAGGATTCAACACAAACCAGCAACGATGTCTGGCGGCGAACAGCAGAGGGTTGCAGTAGCTAGAGCGTTGATTAATCGTCCTATGGTGGTCTTTGCCGACGAACCGACTGGCAATCTTGACTCGGCATCACGAAGCGAGATAAACGAGTTATTTTTGAGGCTTCGCAAGGAGTTGGGGCAGACTTTTGTAATTGTGACCCACGAGAACGATTTGGCAGAGATGTGTGACCGTAAAATCACTATGAGCGATGGCAAAATTATCGAAAACTAAGCTTAAAGAGCTACTAGATACGTTCGAAGCGAGGTACAACAACCCTTCGTTTATCGAGAATGACCCTATTTCGATTCCATATCTTTTCAGCTCTCAAAATGACAGAGAGGTTGCTGCGTTTTTAGTTTCGATTATTGCTTGGGGCAACCGCAAGATGATAGTTCGCAATGGCAGGCAGATGGTCGAACGGTTGGATATGTCGCCCTACAACTTCTTAATGAACGCTTCAGAGGCTGAGTTACAAAGAGTTGCCGCTGGTTTTGTGCATCGCACTTGCAATGAAGTTGATTTCTCTGTAATTCTAGTTCAGTTACAACGATTTCTAAAACAGCATTCAACGCTTGGCAATTTTTTTGAGAGTCACTATTTGCAGACTAAAGATTTGAGAGTTACGCTTTCGGATTTTCGTTCAACACTACTCAACGCCGACACTCCTGAGCGCACAACTCGCCACATTTCGTCAATCGATAAAGGTTCGGCTTGCAAGCGTCTGTGTATGATGCTTCGTTGGATGGTCCGCAGCGACAATCGTGGAGTTGACTTTGGGTTGTGGCAGAAAATTCCGATGTCAGCACTCTATATTCCACTCGATATCCACAGCGCACGTCAAGGTAGGGATTTGGGGTTGTTAGAGCGGAAACAGAATGATTGGAGGGCAGTCGAAGAGCTTACAGCATCGCTTCGGGAGTTTGACCCAGCAGACCCTGTTCGCTACGATTTCGCACTCTTTGGCTACGGCGTTGACACCAACAAATAACAAAATGAGCTACCTCTTCTTTGTGAAAAGGCAGCCCATTCTGATTAATGTGATAAACACTACAAAGTATAAGAGTTCAGTTCAGCAACAGACAATGCAAAATCACGCTCTGCCTCCAAAGCCTTGGTAATCGACTCATAATAAATACCCATCTCAACCATATAGTCCAACATCGAAATCTGGCCAGCGTCCAAAGCACGTTTCAATAACTCGCTATTATTTGCATCTTTTAATGACAGACGATAAAGTTGAGCTGCCTCCGACAAACCAAGAGCTCTGTTATAGAGTATCTCTAACTGATTATAAAACTGCTGTTTACTCTCCTCCTCGCGAGCTTGAGAAGCTGCCAATGCTGCACGAGCCTGTTTAACTCTATTGGTGTTCTCCCAGAGCGGAAGCGAAAGCCCTACACTCACTCCATCAAGCCTCGTTCCTGCAATAGTTTCGCTCATATACCCAGCTCGGAAAGTTGGATAACTCATCGACTTACTAAGCGACAGCTGACGTTTACTAACCTCAATCTCCTGCTTCACATAAGCCAGTACAGGACTTTTAGACTCAGCAACCACATACCAACTATCAAAATCAGACTCTAACACTAAATCCGAGAACGATGTAGTCCCATAACTAAGCACCAAACCTCCATTTAGGCGTTTAAGTTGCGAAGCAACCATAGTTTGTTCAGTCTTGAGGCGTTGCATCTCGCCACGAATAGACGCCAAATTCAGGCGAACATTATTGTACTCTAACTTACCCACATCGCCACGCTCAAAACGATTTTTAAAACCATTCTCAATAACTACCGCTTGTGCCAACCTAACATCTAACTCCTTGATAAGGGCATTATAATAGGTCAACTCAATGAGCAGGTTTTTAGCTTCGAGCATAATTGCCATTCTGTCCACTCGATATTGCCAATCGACCGAGCTATTCATCTCGTTTGCTGTTTTGCGTTTAAGTCCCGACAGAGTTGGAATATCAAACGATTGACTAAGGCTCAAATCCATACGATTCCCCTCGCTTCGAGGAGTTCCCCACAAGTAGTTGAACCCAACTTCGGGATTTGGCAAGAAGATACCACTTCGATTTTCGAGCTTTTGTGCCTCAACACTTTGACGAAGCGTTTTTAGTGTTGTATTATTCGCCTCAATTTCAGCAAGCGCACTCTCTATGCTCATTTGCGCAAATCCCACCATCGAAAATAGCGCAAAAAATAGTGTAATAATTATTTTTTTCATAACTATTTTATTTGATTTTCAATTAATAACTCTTTTTGTTCAACACTCCCCTTCTCTTTACGATTGGTTAGGGTGTACATAATCGGTATTATATAACCATTAAGCAGAGTTGAACTAATCAAACCACCAAGAATCACCTTTGCTAATGGACTCTGAATCTCATTGCCAGAGAGGTCGCCACCAAGCGCAAGTGGAATAAGAGCCAGACCAGAGGTTAGGGCTGTCATAAGTATTGGGTTTAGTCTATCGGCAGAGCCGTGCATAACGCTACGGTGCAGTTCTTCACCCTCGACTCTAAGGTCGTTATAGCGAGAAATCAACAGCATACCATTTCGAGTCGCTATACCAAAGAGCGATATAAAACCAATAATGGCCGGAATACTTATCACACCACCTGTAAAGTAGATAACCAGCACGCCTCCAATAATTGCAAGTGGCAGATTCAGTAACACAACCGCCGATTGCGAAACACTGCGAAATTGATTGAACAGCAGCAAAAAGATAACAAGTATTGAGAATATAGAGGTTATCATCAGCGTTCTCGAAGCGGCTTTTTCGCTCTCGAACTGTCCACCATACTCGATATGATACCCTTCTGGCAGCTCAATTTCGTTATCTATAATATTCTGCATATCGGTCACAACACCTAGCAGATCACGCCCTGCAACATTTGCCGAAACAACAATCTTACGAGCCACATTCTCTCTACTAATTATATTAGTACTTGCCGCCGAAGTACACCCGCCAACCTAACCACAAGCACTTGTAGCCCCTACCGTCACAACAATTTACTGCACAAATCCATCCCCAGCTGCTCTCTTGTCAGTCATAACCTTAACCTTAGGTGCAACACCATTGGTTCAATCGCAAATGGACGACAACCCCCC
>CAMTOL010000180.1 GCA_947074135.1 uncultured Rikenellaceae bacterium | reverse complement strand
AGAGATAAATAAAAATAAAAAAAAGAAAAAAAAAGACAAAGAAAAAAATAATAGAAAAAGTAAAACTAGACGTAAAACAAAACATTAAAAACTTTCACGAAACGAGAATAGAAAAGCTAAAAAGTGTGAAACTAAAAACTATCCTTAAAATGAAAAACACGTATCTATTTAAAGCAAAATACTATGCAAGTGCTTCTGAGATAGTAAAAAGTTTGACGGATGCTTTTCTATCTTCAGCTGAAGAAACAATGTTTGGAGATTGGTTGGAGAGATTGGCTGTTTTTATTTGTAATGAGGTTTATGGTGGCGTAAAATCCTCAGCTAAAGGTATTGATATAGAGTTTGACAAAGAGGGAGTAAGATATATTGTTTCAGTAAAGTCTGGCCCAAATTGGGGTAATAGTAGTCAAATTGCAAAACTAAAAAGCGATTTTATTTCAGCGAAAAGAAGCTTAAACACAAGTGGAGCCAGATTAAATATTCAAGCTGTTAATGGCTGCTGTTATGGTATCGATAACAAACCTGACAAAGGTGATTATTTAAAGTATTGCGGACAAGATTTTTGGTTTTTTATTTCAGGTTGCGAGAATCTCTATATTGATATAATCGAACCTTTAGCAACAGATGCAAAACAAAATAATGATTCTTTTATACAGGAATATAACAAAATGTTAAATCTCTTTACAAAAGAATTTATTGATGAGTTTTGTTATGAAGATGGAGAGGTTGATTGGTCAAAACTTTTAGTTTTCAACTCTGGTTCGCAAAATATCACCAAAATATGAGTGAGATAAGAGAAATAGAGACATTGCGGGAGGAGGATTTTGATCAGCAAATTCGTCCCGCTGCGCTTGGGCAATTCTCTGGACAAGAGAAGATTGCCGAAAACCTGCGTGTCTTTATCAAAGCCGCAATTATGCGTGACGAGGCACTCGACCATACCCTACTCCACGGACCTCCGGGACTGGGCAAAACTACTCTTGCAAATATTATTGCCAATGAGCTAGGCGTTTCGCTCAAAGTAACTTCGGGTCCTGTATTGGATAAACCCGGCGACCTGGCTGGGCTTCTAACCTCACTATCAGAGGGCGACGTTCTTTTTATCGACGAAATCCATCGTCTTAGCCCTATTGTCGAGGAGTATCTATACTCGGCAATGGAGGACTATGTTATTGATATTATGCTCGACAAGGGTGCGGCGGCTCGTTCGGTACAAATCAAGCTCAAACCATTCACACTAGTAGGTGCGACAACTCGAAGCGGTCTGCTAACTTCGCCTCTTAGGGCAAGGTTTGGCATCCAGTGTCACTTACAGTACTACGATTGGCAGACACTACAAACTATTGTCACTCGTTCGGCTTCGATTCTCGACATTCCAATCAACGAGAAGGCTGCCGAGGAGATAGCTCGTCGTTCACGAGGTACTCCACGTATTGCCAATGCTCTGCTACGTCGTGTGCGTGACTTTGCAATGGTCGAGGGTAGCGGTGCGATTGATTTGGCAATTACTCGCCGCGCGCTATCGGCACTCGATATCGACAAGCGAGGGTTGGATCAGATGGACAATAAGATACTTAGAGCTGTTATCGAGAAATTTGGAGGCGGTCCTGTAGGGTTGACAACCATTGCTACTGCTGTTGAGGAGGACGCAGGGACAATTGAGGAGGTTTACGAGCCATTTTTGATAAAGGAGGGTTTCTTGAAGCGCACTCCACGCGGCAGGGAGGCAACCGAGGCTGCCTACGAGCACATCGGCGCATCGCCAACACCAAAAAGCGGTCAGCTATTTTAACTGTTTGAGCTTGGCTATAAGTTCAGTTAGCTGAGTGTCGGTTATGGTGCGAGATACGCCCTTGGGCGAAAGAATTTTAAAACTAGTCTGATTTCTGAAAAACAACTCCTCATTTAACTTCTCTAAAACCTTGACAACCATTGCAGAATACTTCATATCCACTCCCTGCAGTATATTGTTAACCGCAAGAGTGTAAATAAAAAACACCGACTGCTCCCCCTCCTTTGTATCAATATTATTCCTATAACCCTGACGATTATAACAACTAACCTAATAACTTCCATCTAACTCGCCCGAAGCTATATAAGCATTATAAGTGTGCCTAATAAACGCCTCCCTACTCTGAGCAAACCTCGCCCTAGTATATTCAACCCTCACTGCTATCCAAGGCTTTGGCGAGTTCAAATAATCGACATACTCCAATATCTGATAACCCCGCTCCTTCATACCCAATCTCCCCACATACTGCACAGCTAGTGCTAAATCAACCGCAATATCGCTCGAATCCTTAGCATAAGCCTTTTCGCGAAACTCCATAGCGACTCCCGGACGCTTAAGCGCCTCCGCCGTTAATACGCTATCCTTCAATGTCGTAAAAGTAGAATCACGTTCGCCAAGTAATCCTGCAAAAATATCCCAAGCATCGTAATAAGACTCTCTTGTATAGAGATACCGCCCTTTCATTCTTAGCAGCGACCTATTGCGAGGATTATACTTGAGCGTCGAATCACAACACTCTATCAAAACATCATACATCGCAATTGGATTATCTAAAGAGTTCATCAACGTAAAATAACGCATCGCAAATTGAGCATTGCTAGGCTCCAATTCGTGGCATTATAATAGGCTATCGACGCCTCCTGCTTATTACCAAGAGCCAAATAACAGTTACCCAAAGTCGTATATGCCCCTGCAATTGTGCTATCTTGCTCAATAATCGACTCGCACAACTTGATTGAAAGGTCGTAATCTTCAATCCTAAAGAGCGATTCGGCTAGTCTGCCCTTTAGCATCAAATTCGAGGAGTCGGCTTCAACCAATATCGAATACCACTCACAAGCATCGTTGAAATAGCCCAACGACGAAGCTACACGCCCAAGATCATAAACAATATCGAGATTCGACGAGTCGGCAGCATACAGACTTCGCAGAACGGTGTAGCTATCACTTGTTCGCCCCACTGCATTGAGAGCCTTAGCTAAAACATAGCTATTCTCGCCTTTGCTTTTCTCTATAATTTCGAGGTAACTATTCTGTCCCTGCGCTACAACTACGTGAAGAACAAGAGAAAATATTAATCTAATTGACTTCATACTCAAATAGGTTTTACATATTAATCAATAAATTAACCGAGAACAAATATACAACTACTATTTTAGATTTACAACTAAATTTTTAGTCTACGCGCTTTAAAGCAAAATATCAGCAATTCCTAAACTTGGATTGAGCAATCTTAAGATAACACATTGTTTGTCAAGAAGCACGTTTTCACTTAATCTTTCATTTTTAACAAAATCGTAACCGCTTTTACAATTAGAAATGCACCTGAAATGTCTTTTATCTAATAGAGCTTTTTAGAGAATTCCTAATTGCAAAACGATAATGAAGGGTAAAAACAGAAATAATAAGATACTAAATGGAATTGTTGAATTACTTTCACAATTTAAAACTGACTCGTTTGATGAGAATCACAAGAAAGAGTTGGATAGTTGGATTGTGAACTCTACAGTTGATTTTGATGATATTGACAATGAGAATCAAGAAACACGAGATGAGATATGGAATAGAGTTTCCAAACAAATCAATCAAAGCAAACGAGCAAATAAACCTACTCTCCTACGTCGCACAATATCTTTCACTATTAGCTTTGCTGCTATTGCAATTCTGTTGGTAGCAATCGGTATGTTGTTAAATATCGAACAACCTACGTTAGTGGCTAATGCAAACCACTCATCAGAAGAACTAATTATAACTAGTTGGGAGAGTTCGATTGACGAAATTAAACATATTACACTCGAAGATGGCACGAAGGTAGTCCTAAATGGAGGAAGTAATTTAGTTCTAGTCAATGACAGTTATAATAAATCACTTAGAGAGATCTGGCTAAGTGGAGAAGCGTTTTTTGAGGTGGCATCTAATCCTCAAAACCTTTTATAATCTACACTAAAGAGACAAGAACAGAGGTAAAGGTACATCTTTTAATGTTAAAGCATATAACTCTAGTTCACAGAGCGTGATTACTGTACGAGATGGCATCGTCGATGTAGAATGCAACAAAAATAGGTCGAATATTCTGACCTGTAATATCGAGCTTCGCTACAATGCTCAAAACCGCACCACCAAACAACTTAATGTTGACTGGTATGAAGCTGCTGCGTGGATGTATGGGCAGTTCACTCTTAATGGCGCTAATATAGAGGAGCTAAAGCTAAGATTTATGCAGCATTTTAACCTAAAACTCTCAGTAGATAATAAAATACTAGACAAAGTCTCGTTTTATGGACTATTTCCAGAAGGCGTCGATGTTCTCGATGTTTTAAAAGCAATCAAAACAATATATATGGTCAATTACGAATTGCGTGAAGATGAAGTAGTGATTACTGCTAATTAAATGACATAAACGAACAAACAATATTTTTAACAAAAAAACTAATAAAAAACATTTGGACAAAATTAAAGTGAATTAGTTTCGATTTGATCTGAGCGGTTAAAGGGCAAAACAATTAAATTTGTATTTGCAATAAATCAAAAGTTAACCCCTTTAAACTATCAGAAAAATGAACTCAGAGACAAAGGTAATCAAATCTCGTTT
>CAMTOL010000179.1 GCA_947074135.1 uncultured Rikenellaceae bacterium | reverse complement strand
ACACGAACAATGGATATGTAAACATATTTACGATAACAAAGAGGGAAGGAAACAGTGAAAAAATAAACATTAATGGATGTTGGAGTAATAATGATAAATAAATTGTGGATAATTCAATTTTTTACATAATATTTTTTATTTTTTGATCAAGCATAAATCATAAAAACTTAAATGAAAATGTGGTAAGTATAGTTAAAAAAGATTTTTTTTTAATTGGTAAGCATTTTGTTTGATGTAATGTTCGTATAAATAGAATAATAGAACCTACTAATTTTACGTTTGTATTAATGAGTAACAAGTTGATATAATAAAAAGTAAGTTTGTTAGTTATTGTTACTTTTATTGTAATTATTTGTAATTATCTATATTTAAAATTATTTAGGTATGGTTTTTGCAAGAAAAAAGTTTTATATTGCAGTTTATGATAATTACAAGAACTAATATGTTTTTAATTTTGAACTCAAATTGATATTTTGTTGAAAAACTACGCTGTGATACAATGATTTATTGTTAATCAGATTTTTTACTCTACCTTTATAGAGTATGTTAATAGATATATAACTAATTTTATATTAATTAATTAATTAATAGATAAGACAATGACGCCTTGGCAAAGACTTGAACAAGTAATTAAATGGAGTGGTATGAGTACGAATAAATTCGCCCATACTATCGGACTCAAACGCTCGGAGAATTTATATCAAATCAAAAGAGGCTCTTTTGGAGTTAGTAAAGAGCTCTCAAGTTTGATTACTAAGAAGTACCCCCAAATCAACCGTTCGTGGTTACTTACTGGTGACGGTCAGATGATGGTTGGTGTTAGCGCTTCAGTAATTGATCCAGATATGGTAATACCGTTCTACAATATTGATGCAACCCAAATTGGGTCAATTGATATCGAAAAGGCTAAACCGTTATTTAATATTAGCGTGCCTATTGTAGCCGATTTTGCTGCTCAATGCGTAGGTCACTCTATGTCACCTGAAATTCCAAACGGTGCTACTGTAATCCTTAAGAAGGTGGATGTAGATACTTTCCTTCCGGGTTTACCATATTTGGTTGTAGCAAAAGATTTCTCTACAATTAAAATTGTAAGAACAGTAACAGATGAACCATCAAAACTGCTTTTGCAACCACGAAATACAGTAGATTTCGATGAAATTATTATTGATCGTTCAAAAATCAAGAAAATCTATTTGGTTCGTGCAGTTATTACAACACTGAGCTAGATAGTAGTGCTAATAGTTCTAAGCTTTGTTCAACTTGAGTGTGAATAAAGCTTTTTTTTATTATTGTTGATAAAAGTAAGAAAAAAGTGTGTATATTTGCCTCTCGAAAATTAATTAATTAAAAAATTCAAATAGTTCAAATGAAAAAATTAATTCTAGTTGTTGTTGCTGCTATCTCATTGTCTGCAACATCTTGTGGCTACGGTGGTGGCTCTGTTAAAACTTACGAAGATTCAGTTGCTTATGTATTGGGTTTGGATGTAGGAAACTCGCTATGGAACAATGTTGACTCTACAATCAATGTTGATATGGTGTGTAAAGGTATTGTTGATTTTTATGCAAAGAAAACATCAATGACTCCAGAAGAGACTCAAGAGTTTTTACGTAACTACTTTACTGTTATTAAACCAGAGAAAGAGGCTAAGAAAAACGAGGTTGCTTCGAACGAGATGTTAGCTAAAGCAGCTAAATTGTCAGGTGCTCAAGTATCGGAAAGTGGTCTTATCTATATTATCGAAGAGGTTGGTAATGGTGATAAAGTAGCACTAGGCGACACAGTAACAGCTCACTATGTTCTTTCTGATGCAAGTGGTAAAGTTCTTCAATCAAGCAAAGATAGCGGTCAGCCAATGACTTACACTAATAATGAAGGTGCTATGATTAAAGGTTTTGCTGAAGGTGTATCGTACCTAGGACAAGGTGGTAAAGCAACTCTTTATCTTCCTTGCGAAATTGCTTATGGCGAACGTGGTGGTGGAATGATTGGTCCTAAACAAGCTCTTAAATTCGAAGTTGAGGTTGTTAGCGTTGCAAAACCAGCTACAAAATAGTTTTAAACATCTTTTATCTTCATTAGTTTGAGAATAAAAAGATTTAAAAATTGAGAGAGGAGAATTTGAAATCTCCTCTCTTTTTTTTAACTTTGATGCTTAATTAGTAATAAAATGTGCATAAGGCTTTTGAAAACTAATCTTTTGTGCTTTAGAGAGGAAATCGACTGATAATTAGGTGAATAATAGTAACGAAAATAAAAAGGAGAGGGTAGAACAGATGTTCGATGCTATTGCACCTCGATATGATATGCTTAATCATTTGTTGTCGTTTGGTATTGACAATAGATGGAGGAGGCAAGTTGCCAAACTAATAAAAAAACACAATGCCAAAAATGTGCTTGATGTAGCCACTGGAACGGGTGATTTATTGATAGCGATTGATAAGCAGTGTAGTTGCCAGATTTTAGGTTTGGATTTGTCGGCGGAGATGGTTGAGATTGGTCGTAAGAAGTTGACTAAACGTGGAGTGAAGGCTCAAATGATGCAAGGCGATGCTGAAAATCTACCTTTTGAGAGCGGTAGTTTTGACGCTGTTACTTGTGCTTTTGGAGTTCGCAATTTTGGCGATATCAAAAGAGGTGTGAGTGAGTTCTATCGAGTGTCTGCTCCAGGTGCTTTGTGTGCAATACTTGAGTATTCGCCAAATCAACAAAAAGGTTTGTGGAACTCACTATTTAGGTTTTATTTCAAGCGTGTTCTTCCATTTGTAGGAGGTGTTATTTCTGGCAATAGAGCTGCTTATAGATATCTACCCGATTCGGTTGATGGTTTTTATGCTGAGTCTGAGTTTGTAGAGTTGATGAGTGCCATTGGTTTTGAAAAGTGTAAGGCGAAATCAATAATGGGAGGAGTTGTTACGTTATATACAGGATATGTAGCTGTAAGATAGAAAGTTTATTTGTAAATTGTGTTTAACTCAGGATTTGAGGAGTGATGAAAAATAGAGTATATTTGATTTTAGTATTAGCTCTGTTGCCTGTTATTTGCAGTGCGCAGTTCTCGGGTGTTCGTGTTAAGGTTGATGCAGACTCTAAAGCAGCAATTGAAACGCCTAAGATGTCTGGGAAGATTAATGGTTTTAGAGTTTGTCTGTTTTCGGACAATGGACAAACTGCTAGAGGTGCGGCTTATGCTGCATTGACCCAACTTGGTGAGATTGCTCCAGGAGTTATAGGTAATGTAGAGTATGATAATCCTTTTTTTAAGGTGTATGCTGGTTATTGTTTAAGTCGTAGCGAAGCGGTACGATTGTTAGGTCGCTTGAAAACGGTTTTTCCGAGGGCAATTATATCAACAGCAACCTTTGAAATAACAGATATCTTTACCCCTGTAAACGATGAGATACAACCTCAAGAGCCACTCTAATAACAGATCAAATGGAGTACTAGGATTGTGGTTTAAATCGCTTGTTGAATTGCTTTTTCCTTCTGTGTGTGCTTGTTGTTCAAAATTACTAGACGATGGCGAACATACGATTTGCTTGACTTGTAGGTATGATATGCCAATTACACATTTTGTTGAGCGACATAATAACCCTATGGTGGAGTTAATGGCGGGACGAGTCAATTTTGATAAAGCATCGTCGTTGATGTTTTTTCGTAAAGATAATCATTATCGGAAGTTGATTCACAGAATGAAGTATGGTGGGCGTGACGATTTGGGGCGAGTTTTGGGCGAGATTTATGGCAAGATGCTTTTAGATAGTGGTTTGTATGACGATATAGAGGTTGTTGTGCCAGTTCCACTACACTGGACCAAAAGAATGAAACGTGGTTATAACCAATCATATGAGTTTGCTCGTGGTATTGCTGCTTCTTTGGGTGTTGAGTGTGAGTATAGGGCTGTAAAACGTATTAGGGCAACCAAAACGCAAGCCAAACTCAAAAAATCAATAGATAGAATTGAGAATGTGGAGGGTGCATTTAGTGTTGTGCGTCCCGATTTGTTGAGAGGTAGATGCGTGATGCTCGTTGATGATGTGGTTACAACAGGAAATACGTTATGTGCTTGTGCTGAGGTTCTTAATAGGAGTTTGGAACATCAGAAGATTAATTTTGGAACAATTGCTATTGTTGGATAGAGAGTTTTTTCTAGGGTTTGATAGTGTTAAAAGAGAGTTTTTAGATGTAAAAATATAGATAATTGAATAGTATGAGCGAAAATATGAAAAAATTACCAGAAAAGACAATAGAAAGACTGTCGAGTTATCGTAGAGCTTTGTTGGGTTTATCCTCTGATGGACTAACTCATATATATTCTCACCAGTTGGCCCAAATTCAGGGTATCACAGCTGTTCAGGTTCGTCGTGATTTGATGCTTATAGGTTTTTCTTCTTCGGCTAGATGCGGATATGATATTGCGGTTTTTGTGCGTCTTATTACTTCAATTATAGATTCAGAAACGCCTCAGCAGGTGGCTGTTGGTGGTATGGGTCAGCTTGCCAAGTCAATTCAACAGTACTTTATTCCGAGAAATGCAGCTACTACACATTGTGTAGCCACCTTTTCTAGTGATTCAATCTCGGTTGGTACCGATGTTTTCAGTTTGTAGTGA